>JAGFCB010000222.1 GCA_022394775.1 Candidatus Poribacteria bacterium | reverse complement strand
GTGCGTGTTGCAAGTGTGCCATCGCCTTGACTTTCACCTGCAGGTGCTGTTGCCGCAAGCGTTACCTGACTCCCTTCCACAGCAGGACTGTGCCGTCCGAACTTCCACTCGCCAGTGTTTGTCCATCCGGACTGAACGCTACGCTCCAGACCATATTCGTATGTCCTGTGAGTGTGTTTTTGTGTTGCCCTGTCTGTGCATCCCATAAACGGATAGTTCTGAAACTCGCACTCGCCAGTGTTTGCCCATCCGGACTGAACGCTACGCTATTGACCCGCGTATGTCCTGTGAGTGTGTTCTTGTGTTTCCCTGTCTGTGCATCCCATAAACGGATAGTCTTGTCCCAACTCGCACTCGCCAGTGTTTGTCCATCCGGACTGAACGCTACGCTTTTGACCCAACTCGTATGTCCTGTGAGTGTGTTCTTATGTTTCCCTGTCTCCACATCCCATAAACGGATCGTGTCGTCATAACTCGCACTCGCCAGTGTTTGTCCATCCGGACTGAACGCTACGCTCCAGACCCCATCCGTATGTCCTGTGAGTGTCCTCTTGTGTTCTCCTGTCTGTGCGTCCCATAAACGGATAGTGTTGTCATTACTCGCACTCGCCAGTGTTTGCCCATCCGGACTGAACGCTACGCTCCAGACCATACCCGTATGTCCTGTGAGTGTCCTCTTGTGTTCTCCTGTCTGTGCGTCCCATAAACGGATAGTCTTGTCATTACTCGCACTCGCCAGTGTTTGCCCATCCGGACTGAACGCTACGCTATCGACCTCACCCGTATGATCTGTGAGTGTTTTCTTGTGTTTCCCCGTCTGTGCATCCCATAAACGGATAGTGCTGTCATCACTCGCACTCGCCAGTGTTTGCCCATCCGGACTGAACGCTACGCTTTTGACCCTACGCGTATGTCCTGTGAGTGTTTTCTTGTGTTTCCCTGTCTGCACATCCCATAAACGGATAGTGCTGTCATCACTCGCACTCGCCAGTGTTTGCCCATCCGGACTGAACGCTACGCTATCGACCCAATCCGTATGTCCTGTGAGTGTGTTCTTATGTTTCCCTGTCGCAACATCCCATAAACGGATCGTGTCGTCATCACTCGCACTCGCCAGTGTTTGTCCATCCGGACTGAACGCTACGCTTTTGACCCAACTCGTATGTCCTGTGAGTGTCCTCTTGTGTTCTCCTGTCGCAACATCCCATAAACGGATCGTGTCGTCATAACTCGCACCCGCCAGTGTTTGCCCATCCGGACTGAACGCTACACTCTTGACCCCATCCTTGTATCCTGTGAGTGTGTTCTTGTGTTCCCCTGTCTGTGCATCCCATAAACGGATAGTGTAGTACCTACCACCACTCGCCAGTGTTTGTCCATCCGGACTGAACGCTACGCTATAGACCGAACCCGCATGTCCTGTGAGTGTGTTCTTGTGTTTCCCTGTCTGTGCATCCCATAAACGGATCGTCTTGTCATAACCCGCACCCGCCAGTGTTTGCCCATCCGGACTGAACGCTATGCTATAGACCTTATCCGTATGTCCTGTGAGCAAATCAACTGTTTCATCGGTCGCTGCGTCGTATATCCAAATACCTACACTGCTCACAACTGCAAGCCGCGTCCCATCCGGGGAATATGTTATATTCCCTGTTATCCTGCCTTTCCGAAGACGTGCTTTAGCACCCTCGGGTAAATCCCACGTTGTGTAATCTTGGGCGGAAGCCATCGGTGGGTGTGCGGTGGCAATCAAAGAGAATGCCAAAACAATAAAAAATAAAAACTTCATTTTCATCAAAATCGCTCCGTTTATTTTTGTGAGTTGGTATTCATACTCGTAATGCAACTTTTGGAATATAATCATCGTCTGGAAGTTCCTCATCTTCCTTTTCAACGGGATCAGGGAAACGTTCTCTGACATTAGTAGTCTATCATATCAGATTTAATTTTGTGTGCGCGTAGTATTCTGATTTGACTTATATTGATGATCGCACTTTTATACTTTAACCATCTTTCTGGCATAATTACTCCTCATCAAAAATCTGTCCAGCACCGAAATAATGTGCCTCTCGTGCAATCGGTAATCTTCGGCTGGTCTGTTCAAGTGCCTCTTTCACATCACCTGTGAATACAGGTGCGAGTATTCGTGTGGCGATACTCAATGCGGGCCCGCTATATTGTCCCCGTAGTGAGTGTTCTAATCGGAATGGATTCTCACTGGCATGTGCTACAGCGTCAATAAGAATTGATGCCATACCAAACGATTGTGCAGCGGTAAAAGTTTTCAATATATCAAGAGCAAAAGGATCGTCATCATCTAATGCTTGGAATACGGTAAATGCGAAACCTAACGCCCCAATTCCGAGCGGAGTCAACACACCCGCAGCTAACGACATATTCAAAAACGGAGTCCAGTTACCTATTTTACCTTGTCTCCAAGCTTGTCTCCATCTCCGTGCAAGCAGTTCATGGTTTTGAAAGCCCCATGACCGATATTTGAAAAACAAGCTTACAAATGGGTGACGCTGTGCTAAAAAGGGCGGTAGTGAATACGCATCATACCGTTTTAGGAAGTCTTGAGACATATAGACTGCGGAACGTTGAAGTTCTTGACCGAGTATGTCCACCCATTTATTTGATGCCGGTGATGCACCGACTTTCTGAAATCCACCGGTAGGCATACTCCCGTGTAAGATACGCTGTTCGGCTTCTGTGAATAGTTGTTCAAGGTTCACCTGTCCAGCTGCTTTGAAAGCATCAATCACATTCTTATTGATTTTCACATCATCAAGAGCATATTGTGTTGCTTTGTTCGGGTTTTTCAGATAGTTCTCTATAGCACTTTTCGCATTTACCCAGCCGACAGCGACACCAGCCTCACGAGATAGCAGTTCAGATTGAGCAAATAACGATAATGGACTCTGTAGATACCATTGTTCACCTTTTGTTTCCGACATGTACCGGTGTCCGTGATCTAATGCAGATGATAACATTTTTACCAGTTTTTTGCTGTCAGGATTGGTAAGAAACTTCATACCCTTCACGAAGTTTCCCATACCTGCAGCAGCGATTAGATTCGGGAGTTCAGACAAGTTTTGTAGTGCTGTCCGCGGTCCGAGCGTTAACATAGTCGTTGCCGAGTTCACTTTTGATACCAGTTTATTTGTCTTATCATCGGTCAGTGAACGAATGGGTCCGTCAGCTGTCGCGTTCAGAGCGTTCATGAAATGCTTGAGTCTACCAGCGATAGTAGATGAGTAATCAGAAAAATGTCGTTGCATAGTCTGGTGGCGCGCTTTCACACTACTACCCACCACACGCCAGTTCTCATTATTATCTTTCTCCAGAAGCCCCATTCTACGAAGTATCTCTTTTTGATCTGTAGACAAGTCTAACCTGTCAATATCAAGGTCTTTCAACTCACCGGTATCTTTGTCTTTCCACCTGCCTAAGATGTCAAAATCCTGTTTAGGTGTGCCAGATCCGAGATCATACATGTGTTCAAACATACCGATTTTGTCAGCACCCATAGCCGTGTACATAGCAAGTAAAGCTGCTTCCTCTGGTGTGTGCGAGTAGCGTGTCATTTGCATCATGCGCGCTTTGAAACGCGGGGACTTACCGATTATTCCGTGATCCTGTCCAAAGTAAGCAATCAGAGACATACGACGCGTCGCCTGTTCTATCATCTTGACATGTACCTCAATGTCCTTGATATAGTGTCGATCATCTGTCTTACGTTGATGTTCCAAGTGTCCGAAACGGGCAAGTGTGCCGTCATCGTGAGCATTGATATATTGGCGAACACTCGCATCTTCATTATTCCAGTATTGTTTCGCGCGTTGTATGACAGCTTCAACAGCTGTGAAATCTTCACCAGTAGGCTTGAAGATGTATTTATCACCATCATGTTGGATACCAACCATCTCATCAATGTCGGATACATCGTTAGTCGCGTCAGCATAGTTGAGTTCTTCCAAGAGTTTATTAACTCGGTCTTTACGCGTGAGTAGATGTTGCTTGGTATAGTGATGTGGTACATAGAAACGTTCAGCCTGTGCAAACACTTCCGCAGTGGTGTAAGTCTTTTCTTGTTCAGCTTCGGTCGTTGGACGCATACGTCCTTGTTGGGCATTCCATTTTGTTAACTGCACCCAGCCGTCGCGTTCAAGGTCGTAATGAAATCCATCTATCGGGAGAGGTGTAATCGGTTCACCATTCGGATATGTAAGTTTCTCGTTATTCTCATAAGCAGCCTTGACAAGGGTGATAATATCTTCATCGCTTTGTCTGATGATCTGTTTCCAAGCTTCCTTTTCCTTATCCGCGTATGCTTTCACCTGTGCCATGAGATCATCATCTTCATAGGC
>JAGFCB010000304.1 GCA_022394775.1 Candidatus Poribacteria bacterium | reverse complement strand
TGTTCCACCATGCAATCAGTTATTTCTCCATTGCTGCCGATATTGGCAAGTTCAATGTATTTATATTTTGTTTCAACATGAGGATTGTAATTCCTATCTTTTAATTGTACCAGATTTTCTAGTGTATCCCAACCACCCGAATAACTTTTGATGGCGCTGACGATTTTGTCATATTTGGGTTGGAAATAGTCTGCGTCGATGCGTCCAGCATGTTCGGTGTCGGAAAAGTTTTGACGAAGGTTAATTGATGTTTGGGTTGATAGTCGGTGAGTCCGAGTTCGGAGAGGAGGAGGGTTTGTGCCTCAATATATCGTGCCTTTGATAGTTCCCTTAAACTCTTTGACTGGAGATAGGTTTTTTCGATCACAGATGGGAGGTTGTCCCAAACTGGCATGGGGATTTGGTATAAAAAAGGCGGAGCAATATGAGGTTGGGCACTGCCATATTTGCCTCTTTCAATTAATGCTTTACCATGCTCGGTGTTGAGGAAAATAGTGAGAAGGAAAGGGTTCAAGTCTTGGCTTTGGATAATAAGGGTGTCAGACATTGATATAGCATTGCTATTTTCAAGATAGATAGCACACTGACCCACATTTGCTCCCGATCGCATTATCAAAATATTTTTATAGCGTATGATGTTTTCCTTCAAACGTTCCGCATCTTCTTCTGAGATATAAACGGGGTTAGATGTCAGATCAATGGAGAGCGGACGTACGTTTTGCCCTCTTAATAACAGAACACCATCGTCCACATAATTTCGCTTTATCTCTTTCGGATGCTTTATCTTGACCTGAAAATCTATTAACCTATACGAACCGATTTTTTCGAGTTGGTGTTGGATCTTCAGATAGTCGGGGTGAAAAAACTCCGCGTCAAGCCGCAGAGAATGCGAAGAATTCGCTACGGATTGGTAATCGACAATTGAATATTGTATGTTGGTGTGTCCATCCAGGGCAACTTCTTTTGGCATTCATTCGGTATCTTCCCAGAATGATAAGTTTTCGCTTTTTGCCCACTTAATAAACTCTTCTGCGATCCCATGCGGTAATTCCCCATTGTGGTTGTGTAGGTCGTGGTGAATAATCAGGTGTCCGTTTTCGTCGAGTTTGTGTTGCCCATTGCTATTTTCGAGAAAAATATAATCGCCGGAATTATCCTTTCCGCCTTTTTCGGAAACAGCGAAAAAGATTGGGTAGTCGTCAACTTTGGGACAAAGCGTGCCTTGGTTAGGGTCATCGTTCCATTTCTGTAGGAACAGAACGCTGGTTTTGGTGCCGGTGTGGGGTTTGAAGGTGTTGGTATCCAATCCGACGACAGCCAGAATACGCGCCCGTTCAGCAATAAATTCACGAATGTATTTATCGGATGTGTTGTTGAATCTGCCTTGTGGGAGGACAATCGCCATGCGTCCGCCGGGTTTGAGGAAGTCAAGGTTGCGTTCAATAAACAGGATATCGCGTCCGACTTTGCTTTGCGATTTTCCATTCGGTTTCAATCCGAGTTGGTATTGATGGAGAATGCGGCTCTCTTTAATGTCGCCAGCGAAGGGTGGATTTGCCATGAGAATATCGAAATTAAAGCGTTTGTTTGCCTCGGTTTCGGTTCTGAGTGCCTTGAGTCGATCAAAACCGTCTCCGTAGGTGCGTACCCACCGGTTGTTTCTTTCTGTGTTGTCGCTCCAGCGTTCATAATCGAGCGTGTTGAGGTGTAGGACGTTGGTTTCGCCATCGCCGGCGATGAGGTTGAGGGTTCGGGCGACTCTGACGGTCTTTTCGTCAAAGTCGATGCCGAAGACTTTGAGGACGTGTTGCTTGTCGTCGGTTGGGATTTCCGCGTTGCTGAACAGGGTGCCGGTGAGTTTGAAAATGGTATGGACGGGGAATCCACAACTCCCGGCGGCGGTGTCAATCATAGTCTCACCGCGTTTTGGGTTGAGCATTTTCACGCACATATCAATCACGTGTCGTGGGGTGAAGTATTGCCCTTTTTCGCCTTTGGCGGATTTACTGACGAGATACTCGAAGGCTTCGTCAACAATCTGTAAGTTGGAGTTGAAGAGTTTGATATCTTGCAAACTTGAGACGCAGACGGAGAGGTGGCTATCAGAGAGTTCAAAGGTTGCGTATTCGGGGAAAACGCCTTTCCACTGGTCTTTTGCGTCGTCAAAAAGCCTCTGAATTTTGGTTTTCAGTTCGCTATCGGTTTGCCCTGTGTTTCTGAACGCCATAGGTCGAAAATCATCGTCCGGGATGGCTTCAACGGCTTTTTTGAGCATCTCGTAATCTGGATGCTCTACTTCGTAATCTTGATGTGTTTCTTGTATAGCAGTGTTGATGCGTTGCCGTAGGAGACGGTTGATAAACATCTTGTCGTCTTGGCTTTTGAATTCGTCGTAGAGTTTGGTAAAGATGAGTTTGAAGACCTCCTCAAAAACATCTACGCCTGCATTGGCGAGGACTTCATCTTCTAATTCGAGAATGATGTCTTTTAGGGATTTCCGCTCGGCTGCGAGTTTATCCTTGAGGATGAGGTCTTTGAGGGTAAAACGTTCGTTGAGTATGTCGGCGAGGGTTTGGTCTGCGTTGGGGATGTCGGTAATGTCTTCAAAGTAATTGGGGTCTTTGCGGTGGTAGTGTGAGATTTGCTGTCCGTTAGTCCATACGGCGATGGGTGCGCCGGTGGCGTTGCAGTAGGAGCGGAGTTGGTCTTTACCGTCTTGGAGTTTGGGTTTTTTGACTTCAACGATGATATATGGGGTGTCGGGTCTGTCTTTGTCAAGGATAACAATATCGGCGCGTTTTGTTTCTCTGCCGAAGTTGACGGGGTGTTCAAACCGGACACGCTCTTGCGGGTAGCGGTATTGTTTGAGGAGTCGTGCGGCGTAGAGTTGGCGGATGAGTTCTTCGGGTTTTAGTTGGATGTGCTTTCTACGAATGGGGCAGTAGATGAGGGGTTTCTCATTGCCTTCTACGTTTTGGTTTAAGTCTTGGATTTCGGATGTGTTGAATAGGTCAAGGTGGTAATTGCTGTCTTTGAGGATGGTTTGGATGCTGTCGGTTTGTGGCACAGATTTCTCCGTTATGTTTTTGGCTTAAATTTTGCCATGAGAAAATAAAGTTGTCAAGAAGAATATGAACAAAGAAATTTGATTTTTGCTTGCTTACATATTATACTATTTCATGATCTTTTCAAACACCTGCGCAACTCTACGGAGCGTGCGAGGTTTATTTTTCAGTTTCAAAGCGGCGCGTTGTCATGACATAGACCATCTCGCCCTCTTATGCCAACCGTTTTGGGTGGCATTGCTACGAGACGGTAATCTAACGTTGTTTCCTGGTCCTCCTACCATGAAACAAGAAATGGATAAAAATAATATTCTCTGGGTAGAACTGCGGGCTGAAGACGGCTACAAACGATTTGAAGAAATTTTAAATGAGTTGTCAATTCCTTGTCAATCTTCTTATGGAAACCTGAAAGAAAATTTAGACAAAATTTTATAGTAAAGCCCATAATTATTTGCACACGCGAAGAGAATAACAAGGGTTGGGTAACCCAACCCCTACGAGCGTGTCGTGTGGGTCCCTATTGTGGAATGCTCACATATCTTCGGGCTTTACTATAAGTTGCCACTTACCTACTCACATAGCACTCTGGAATCAACGGTATGAAGGTTCTCCTTATGGGCATTCCCCGGGGTGTGTACACCACAAAACCGCACCTACCGGGGACTATATTATAGTAGATTCTGTAATTGCTTATACACTCAGCATCGGTGCGTTAGGAATGCACTTCGCATTTGGTTGAGTACACCGCAAAACCGCACCTACCATGCCTACGGAGGTGTTAGCATTGCGGCAATATCTTTCGGTAGTTTAACGTTAGACTTCTGCTCAAAATCTGCAACGCTCTGAGAATTTTGAGAAAATAGAACGGTGATATTTTCACCCAATATCTATGGCAGTTTCCAAGTCTGAAAAGCATACCCAGTATCCTGATACTTCACAACTTTATTTATCCACCACCCTCAAGTAAAGAGTCAGGTGCGGAATTGTTAATTGAACTGGATTGACGAGTTTTGATGGTGTGCGAAGTCCTAAAGCGAAGAAAATGGTGGCGGTCACATTAATGGAAGCATCTGTTTTTTTAGCAGCATTAATAGCGTTTGTTCCCTTTATCAGTTGGGTTCTATTAGCGATCATCACCGGTGTTGCGGCGTATCATCGGGGGCATGACGTGGTAGGTTGGGCATTGTTGAGTCTC
>JAGFCB010000249.1 GCA_022394775.1 Candidatus Poribacteria bacterium | reverse complement strand
GGTTCTTCAGCAACTTCAGGTTCCTCGGCTACTTCAGGTTCTTCAGCAACTTCAGGTTCCTCGACTTCGGGTTCTTCGACTTCAGGCACTTCCGGTTCAGGTTGGTTGTCCCAAGCCTTACCTGTGAATTTCACCATAGCACCAGCGGGTGTGTTAACGATATAACCCATACCGCCATCAATACCAAACCCATCACCTTCATCAGCGACAGTGTAACCGACGAAACTCTGTGTTGCGGCATCCAATTGGATGACAACCGTCGCGCCGAGCATTGCTGCCAATGATTTTGCGGTGTAAGGCTCTTCCGGCATCAACGGGAGAGAAACCATGTTCAAGCCGGGGGCGAGTGTGACATCAAAACCAGGACCTGCTGGTTCTACTGGCTCGACAGGTTCGACAGGTTCGACAGGGTCGACAGGTTCAGCAGGCGCATCAACGGGTGTGATCATGAGCGTTGCTGTCGGTTCTGTCCATGCAAACGCTTCGGTAACATCAGCATCGCCTTGGATACCTTCGTGCGCTGCAATCACGCCACCTTCGGTCGGAACACGTGCGTTGCTGCCTGGCGGATCCACCTCAGCATCTAAGCCGAGCGGTCCCGGAATATCGGAAGCCATCTCTGTGTTATCTTCACTACCAGCATCATACGCATTCAGGTCAATCGTTGCAGTAACAGGCATACCATCTTCATCAAAGAGGGGTACGTCAGTACGCCCGATGAATGCATCATTGGTTGAAACTAACATTGAACCGATAGAGAGTGAAGAATTCACCATATCAGCCGTCACTGTAAGCGTAACAGAGGCACCCGGATCAACAACACCAGGAGCCATAGCGACACTTGCACCAGCGGCTGTTGCAAATGCAGCAAGTGCCGAGGTATCACCATTTTCAGCAAGTGCGACAATCGCTGGACTTGCAGGTTGACCGACTTCAAAAAGTTTAACACCGCCGCGGTGTGCTGCGGCGATCGGCGGTGAGAGGATTTGCCCACTGACACCGTGTTCACCCTCCGTCAGGTTCGTAAGGGTAATCTCGAACATCTGACTCTTAGGCATTTCTACTTCAGTAGTCTCCTCAGTGGTCTCTTCGGTAGTTTCTTCCGTAGTTTCCTCTGTGGTTTCTTCAGTAGTCTCCTCAGTGGTCTCTTCGGTAGTTTCTTCCGTAGTTTCCTCTGCGGTTTCTTCAGCAGCGACAGTTACCATGCCATCTGCAGTTGTGGATTCTAACGCAGCTCCACCTTCACCAGAAATTAGCACATCTGTTAGACTGATAGAAGATGCCTTCGCCTCAACAACTTCAAAGGTTATCGTAGCGAGGGTGTGGTCGCCGTCCGGAGCACTTCCTAATGCTACAAATTGGACACTATTATCAGATACAGTGAGTCCTTGTCCCAACGCGGCTAAAGGGTTAGTGAGATAGTCTGCGTTGTAATCCAGAGAAACATAACTGAGTGCTGCTGGATCGAAGTTAACGGTCGCTTGGTATCCAACGACACCTTCGCCACCCATTATGTTAATATTCACCACGAGTTGTTCCCCAGCTGCTGGGGATTCAATCTCGGCGGGATCCACAGAGACGACGGCTGCGCCGTAACTCATGGCTGTAAACCCTAAACATGTTACAACAGTTAACAAGGAAAAAAGAAATTTCCTGTTAAAAAGTTGGTCTTTCATAAGACACTCCTTATAATAATTCATTGATATTGTGACGTTTTCTCTACCGTTCGGTACAGAAATCAATTCCTCGTTTGTTAGCAGATGAGCCGCGAGAATCGAATTTCCTGCAGAGTGGTACTTCTGTCAAAGGCGCAAGGGCAGTTCGCTTAAACGAGGTTCTTTTAAAAGATAAGTTTATCCTAATGTTATAACGTTGTCAAATCCAATTCGGTTTAAATTTAGACAATTTCGGTAAATTAGGTGAGCACATACCTTTCTTATGTGTTATAAGTATACCATAAAGGTAAATATAAAACAAATAAAAAACAGATTATTGATTCACACGGGGTGCAAGCGCGTTCCAAACATCGGCTAATTCGGCGGTCGCCTTGTAAACCGGATAGAGTGCTTCCCACATCGCTTTGCGTGCGGCGGTCGCAGCATCCGTATCGCCTTCGGCGAGAGCGGTCTTGAGTTGGGTACCCATCTCTTGCTGTACGGCTGCACACGTCTGTGCGAGTTCCTGAAGCAATTCTGCTGCATGGATCTGACGTGCAACCAGTTCGGATACGGTTACCTGCATATCCGGTTCGACATCGTAAGCCTGAGCCGATGCGAAATTGTGTGGCAACCGTTCGCCCTCCTCTGTCCGCGGCGTGTGTGTCGGATGGATATGTGGTGTAACGGACAGATACATCGTCATCGGTTCATCACCGAGAACGCGCACCGTGTGCGGTTGATCGACCAAAGCGACACACATTTGCCCCGGTCCCAACTCCTCAGTTTCACCATCAATTTCAAATTCGACGCGCCCTTCGAGAATCAGGAATATCTCATGTCCTAAGTCGTGGCTATGGAGTTGGGCACTTTGCCCAGGCTCCATCTTCAAGAATCTTGAGCGGATTTGTGGAGTCACCAACACATTGCGGACATCTGTGCGGTAATCGTAAACGGGAAATCCCATAGTGTACCTCCGTGCACTTTTCAGAGGAATATAGCATTTTCTGTGAAAAATGTCAATAAAATATCAATAAACATCGTCTTCGCTGACCGATAACGGATGCCTGGACACCAATGGTTTCTGGCGACTGACTGCTGAGTACAGGGCTATTCAGTTTTAGATAAATTACCGGATTTTCTACATTTTTGAATTTTCTTTTTCAAGTCCGGAGCGGTTCCAAACCGCTCCTGCGGGGCCTGGGGCATCCAAAATTAAAAAAAAAACCGAGAACTAAACAGTCCTCCTCCTGAGTACCTTTTTTATTGACATCCATTTTAAAAGTCAATACAATAGCAGCATAAGATTTGATACTTTACTCTTGAATTGGAAGGACACATATTATGGATTTAACACACCAACCCCCGCGTCGTCCGTCGAACCTCGGGGTTGCCGGGATTGTCGGTGCAGCACGGATGACAGACAAGGCACGCGCGCATAACGCGGAGACGCTCGGCGAATATATCTACGGAGAAAGTTCTGGGCTGGATCAACGCGTTTTAGTATTCTTAGGTATTTCCGACGACGCTTTTGCGGAAGCCGCTGACGAACACGACGATACCGCACTTGGGAACTGGGTGCTCGAAACCAGCGGAAAATCAGCCGCAGAGATTGCCGAGTTTAACGATACCGAACTTAGCCAACTGCCCGATACCGATGCCCACAAACAACGTTTGAAGGATCGGCTCGCGCGCTATGCCCCTGGCAGAACCGATATTACGACGGTGCTGCAGTCGATGGAATTGGACGATTGGGGAAGTTTTTGGCAGGTTGACCTCACTGCCAGACCGCCACGCAGCGCACGCGCCAAAGATATTGCGGGTATCTGTGGTGTTGCACGGATGGCAGACAAAGCACGCGCGGGACGCGCAGGAAAAATCGGGGAATACATATACGGCGATGCCTCCGGTCAGGATGTCCGTATCTTAGCATTCCTCGGTATTTCAGCTGCCGATTTTCAAGAAGCAGCCGTAAATAATCCGAACAACCTTGAGATCGGGGCGTGGGTGCTGGAAAACTGTGATAAATCACAAGAGGAGATCGAGGCATTCAACGAAACGTTGGTGAACTACGCTCCGAATGAGGCATCACAGGAACGGTTTAACGCACGCATCCAAGAGATCGATCCGAGTCGCACAGACATCACTACATGGGTTGCCTTGCAGGATTTGGACGATCAGTTGAATTTTGGTATTATTGACCTCAACCGTCGGGCACCACGAAGTCCCTATAATACGGATGTCTATGGGATGGTCCAACTTGCGCGGTTGATTGATAAAGGCAGAGCGTTCAATAGCAATACACTCGGTGCCTACTTTTATGGCGAGGATTCCGGGATCGACCGGGCGACGCTCTCTTTTCTGGGTGTCTCTGCTACGGAATTCGCTGAAGCCCTAAGTCGGTTGTCAACCGATGCTGAAGTCGAAACATGGCTGAAAGCAGATCATCCGAAAAGCGATGCCGACGTTGCCGCATATAACGAGAAAATGACCCAGATGGGACCTACGGATGAACGCTATAAAGCGTTAATGGCAAAAATGATCAATAAGATTGCCCCAGAGCGTACGGACATTAATACTTGGTTCGCGCTCATGCTCCTTGACGATGAAAAGACTTTTGCCCCGTAAATTGGTTGGATAAAGGCGCGTAGATTGGGTTGAGCGCAAGCGAAACCCAACTTCTTCCTACCTTAGCCAACACGGTGAGGTGAATGATGAAAAATCTTGAAGCAATTGCGGATATTCAGTCTGGAAAAACCACAGTTGCTAACGCCGCATGGTGGGGGTTCGATCCAGAAGATGCGACGGAATCCCTACAGGCAGCCATTGACTCTGGTGCGAAACGGTTGGTTGTTCCGAATATGCACGCTGATTGGATAATTCGTCCGATCCAGCTTGCTGGGAATCAAGAACTGATTTTTGAACGCGGGACAGTCATCTCTGCAAAACGGGGTGAATATCGCGGCGGTGGCGATTCAATGTTCACGGCACAAGATGTCGAAAATCTCACCATCCGTGGATACGGTGCGACTTTCCGTATGTGGAAACAGGATTATATATCCGGGCTTGTGCTTGAACAACTCGACTGGCATCGCTGGTATGGGCAGTATCCGAAAGCAGAATGGCGGATGACGCTATCCATCCGAGGCAGTAAAAACGTGAACGTGTCGGGTCTGACGCTCAAAGACAGTGGCGGAGACGGCATCTACGTTGACGGCGGCAGAGAACGCCGCGCCTCTGAAGATATTCATCTACGGGACATCGTTTGCGACAACCATTACCGGCAAGGTATCAGCGTTATTAGTGCTGAAAACCTTAAAGTCGAAAACTGCGAGTTTTCAAATACATGGGGAACGCCGCCTTGCTCCGGCGTAGACATTGAACCCGACAAAAGCGATCAACGGATAAAAAATGTCGTATTCTCTGGATGTGAGTTTATTGATAACGTCGGTGACGGCATTGAAGTGTTCTTAGCACATACAACGGGTGAATCTGAAGACGTGACGCTCCGCTTTGAAAATTGCTACGTAAGCAGTAAGCACGGAACAGGCATCCGTGTGACGAAAATTGGGGACGATGGACCGGGCGGTAGTATCGAGTTTGATAATTGCACAGTTGAAAGTACTGTCGGTTACGGCATCAAGGTCCAAGAAAAATCGTTGAAAGGTGCGCGGGTAACCTTCACGAATTGCAGTGTCATCAACGCTGCGAGCGATCAGCAGTTCGGTGGCGAGTGGTCCCCAATTTCGCTATCTTTACCGCAAGCGGACATCGTTCGGGCAATGGGCGGCATTGACTTCATCAACTGCTTCATTGAAGATAACCGCGACCGCCCGGCTATCGAATTCACCCAACCTAAGAGCGATTATCCACTTCACGACATTACGGGAACAATAACAGTTTTGAATCTGAAAGGTGTTCGTGCTGAATTAGGTAAAGCGGGTGAAACGCTTCCATTGATTGTCAAACCGTATGAATAGGACCCAGAAATATGGCGAAAGAACGGATGCTTCCAGCAGAACCACTACCACCGGATACGCTGAATACTGTTTTGGAAGATTTCTACCAAAACGGTGTGACGATTGTCCGAAATGTGCTCTCACGTGAGACGTGTGAACGCATCGTTGCGCGCGTTGACGAAATTTTCACTGAACCTTACTTCATGCGGATGCGGAATGTCAAAGGTTCTCGGCAAGATGGCAAAGATCCAATCGTGGTACATCGCCTCTTTGAATGCGACCTGATGTTTCGGGATCTGCTCGTGCGCGAACCGATTATCAGCATCGCCGAAGCTGTGTTGGGTGAGCACTGCCATTGCATCGCCCAAGGGTGTATCCTCAACCGAAAAGATTTGGGTATCAACCGATTTCATATTGATGATGGTGTAGAGTTTCCTATTACACCGGAAATGGATCGACACGACCGAAGGTTGCGGATGCCGGTGCTGCGTATGTCTGTGCAGATTGCGTTAAGCGACCAAGATGAAGTCAAATACGGACCCTCACAATTCGTTCCCGGCAGCCACTATTCTGGACGGCAACCCGATGATCCAGAACATCCGACGTTTGAGGGCAAGGGTCCGGTCTCGCTCCTCATGAAAGCCGGAGATCTCTATCTGCTCAACGGGCAGACATGGCACCGGGGCGCACCGAACGAGACCGATCGGGTGCGTTACCTGTTCCACCAAGTCTATGGACAACGGTTCGTCGCGCAACGGTTCTGGCCCTATCTGAACTATCGTATGCCGGATTACGTCTTGGAAGGTGCCGATGAACGTCTCTTGCGCGTTCTTGGGAAACACCCTGAAATGGCGTATGGATAAGTTTGGAGGAATTGTAATTGTAATGGTTTGCAATTTCTATGTTAATCATCCTTCCAGCGGGGTTGGGCATAGTTGCCGGAACTGCTACAAGAAATGCTTACAAAGATTAGCAAACCCGGATTGTCAAATTGTGTTAGAAAGTAGAGATAATTATGAATAACTATCCAAAGTTGATTGCAGAATGCAGTTTGCATCATATAACAAAGGCATCCATTAGTGTGATGTGTGTGCTTATGTGTATAACAAGTTGTGGGAAGACACAGCGTGTCTCATCCCAATCCGATATCGAGAAAACAGAATGGGGTTATGAAGCGAAAAATGGGCCGCAGGTTTGGGCACAGCTCAGTCCTGAGTATTTCCTCTGCGCCGAAGGGAGACACCAATCACCTATTGATCTTGTGAACCCCACGCCAACAAAACTGCCGCCTATTCCGTACAACTACCGTCCAACAAGTATGAATATCCGCAACACTGGTCATACAATTGAAGTCGCATGCCCGGAAGGGAGCTGGATTGAGGTTGATAGCACGCGGTACCAGCTGCTCCAATTCCATTTCCATGCGCCGAGCGAACATACGGTGGCAGGTAAACCCTTTGATATGGAGGCTCACTTCGTTCATAAAAGTGAGGATGGCACGTTGGCAGTCGTTGGATTGCTAATTGAGAGCGGTCGTCACAAGTTCGAATTTGACCCTATCTGGTCCCATCTACCCACAGCCCCAGGTGAAACGCAACGTATTGAGAATGTCACTGAGGACGGGAGCTTGATAATCGATCCGCGTTTTATGTTTTCACCAAATGATCAAGTAAGGGATGTGGCTCCGTCGCGTTTCGGTAACTACTATCGTTACGAGGGTTCGTTGACGACTCCGCCTTGTTCAGAAGGTGTCCAGTGGATTGTGCTGACAACGCCGATTGAGATGTCTGAAGCCCAAATCGCAGCGTTTAAAGCGATTATTCATGATAACAACCGGCCGGTACAACCCCTGAATGGACGAAAACTGCTCGTGAATTCCACCAAGGACGAGTAACTGACTCCCAACGCAGCATTTGAACGCTGCGATGTTACTGTGAACTGTATCCAAGCATAGGGGGTACCTTCCTGAACATAACAACCGAAAAAATAGGGAAAAAGTAATAAATGATCGCTACGATATTTGATATTGATGGCACACTGGTCGACAGTTTCGGTTTCGATGATGCCTGTTACATTTCTGCAATAAGAGAAGTCCTGGGTGAAGTTCACATCCATAATGATTGGAGCAAATACAAAAACGTAACCGACACAGGTAGTTTGCGACAAATCATGGAAGAAAATAAGATTCAGGAAGTAGGACAAGTTGAGGCAGTTCGCACGAAATTCGGCGAATTGATTGGGCAGTATCTTCAAAACGGTGGCAAATGCCTCCCCAAAAGAGGTGCTATTCATTTGATTAATAAACTGCTCGCCGCAGAGGACTACGAAGTTGGATTCGCGACAGGCGGTTGGAGACATACCGCGAAAATGAAACTTCGGCACGCAGGATTTAACTTGAAGAATACGATTTTAACTTCCAGTGATGATGGTGATGAACGCGTGGTGATTATGAAGAAATGCCTATTGCAGTTAAGTCACTGCTTCCAGCGTGTCGTATACATAGGTGATGCCGAGTGGGACATGCAGGCGACTGAAAAACTCGGATGGCACTTCATAGGGGTCGGAACAAGGCTAAAAGGAAAGTGTGAGTTTTGGATTAAGGACTTTTCAAGTTACAATACATTCATGAAAATGCTACAGGTCTAAGATCGTAGGAACCAGATAAGTGTTGTTTTTCGCCTCTGGCTTGCTGTCTTCCTCGCCAATAGTTATCGTTCTTATGGTTATGAAAGCGGTTGACACGGCTCACGCATTACTTGGAGATAAGCCCCAATTTGGATGAAATAGCCGTATCCCAATCCCCAGTGAACACCCACCAATTTGTCATGGTTTTCTCTCCGTATTGAATCCGATTTCCATGCCCTGGCATATTCTGCATCCAGTAGATATACCATTGTGACTCCACACGTTGCGGAATCTCAGTAAGGTTCGCGTCGGGCCACTGATAGGTCAAATTTCCCCAAGTATCAACATTAACCACTTTCTTTGAACCGTTATTATCAGGGGTCCAATCTTCAATATCACTCTCGACATGTGCTGGGTTTTGGGTATCGTAGTGTTTGGTTGTATTCGGGGGCATGTGTGTCCAACCCACACGCCCTGTGATGAAATTTTCATTCTCGTCTTGGCCGACAAATTTTTTCCAAAAAATGTCCGTATTACCGTGCTGTAAATGATCGACATAGCTCAATATCGCTTCCAATTGATGTCCATGGTTATGAACGGCTTCCGCTTGGGAACGCCTGAAATTTTGTCCATAAACTGTATAAGTTGAATTATACACAGGTAAATCAGTGTTATCCCGGTTACTATTGGAGATGTCACCCGTCAGAGGACTTGACATGTTGGATTCCCACCAATTTCTGAAATTTTCAGGCTTGTGGAGTTTTGGGTCATAACTCGGAAAATCAGGTGCAACTCCGCCCATCCATACCCAAATCTCTTTGACACCCAAATCGTTGACATAATGTGCCATATCAAATCTCTCGAATATTTGATAAAAATCAGGCGCATAGATAGGGAATCCATTTACCTCTCCAATAACAGGACCGCGAGGTGTTTGTTCATAAACCGTAATATAGGCTACCACCCGATAGCCTATCGATGGCGCGGCCGAAGGCGTTTTATAACCTCTAAATCGACTGCCTTCTTCGAGCATAAACTTAATGCGCTTGTCAAAAGTATCAATTCTTTCTTTGAGTGCCACCAAGGAAATCTCACCGAGGTTCCCATAATCCGCTGCCATGGAGACATCTAAATTTTTTCCATCTGCCGTCGGTAAAAACCTCATGATGACGACAGGAATTTCATAAATATGGCCGGGGGCAGGGGTCGCCAGATACGGGGCGATTGGTTCAAACACCGGGGATACCTCCTGTGCAAACAGAGACCATTGCTGTGTTATCATCATAATGAGCATAAAACCTAAAAGGGCTTGTCTTTTATTCATTTTTTTTCATGTATTCGTGCGCAGAAAGAGATATTCTATCTCAATCGCCAAAGCATCTCCAAATAAAGTGTTTATATCACACAAAACAGAAAAAAGCACCTTCAAACATGACTATTATAGCAACTTATATACGCTGTGACAATCTTTTAATGGAAAGTCTCTACAGAAAAGGTGGACACAGTGATAGGGTTAAAGTATAATATTCCATCGGGTAATAGAATCTAAGAAAAATTGTACGGTGGAACTTGGTGGCACTATTAAATCCCTAACATGCCTGACGATACTATACCTCAATGGTTCACTGAAGCACTATGTTCGACAGGGACGCTTCCGAATGCGGGTGAAAACGCGTCCATTTATGCCAGATAAACTTACACAAGCAATAGCCGAGCGATTTATTGCGGCGATTACTGATTTGCACTTAACGGGAAAGTCAAGGCACCCACAACCTAAAGGTTGGGGCTTGTGCTTCGTCGCAGTTTGCGTTCTTCCCGAAGGTTGAACGTCTTACGTCTGCTCCACAGCGGGATCACAAGCAGCCCGCAAAATGTTTATCGCAGCGTTGATGTCTCTGTCGTGGTGTGAACCACATTCAGAACACGTCCACTGCCGATCAGAAAGAGAAAGATTCTCGTTGTGATGCCCGCAGTCCGAACACGGTTTTGTTGTAGGGGTCCATTGATCGACTTGAAGGAACTCACGATTATGTTTGAAACACTTGAACGCCAATATCTCGACAAACTCTCCGAAGGCAAGATCAGAGACTTTGCGGCCCCAGAGCCGTTTCATACCCGCAAGGTTCAGCGTCTCCGTCGCTATAACGTCAAACCTACGGCAAAGGTCTGTCGCAAGTTTGAAATGCCAATCTCGGCGTTGGTTGCTGATATGCCTGTAAAGCCGTGCGAGTTGACGGACACCACGCCACCAATTATGAGAGCCTTTCACTTTACGAGAAACGCTTTTGTGAAGGGTGCGAAGTCCTTTCAAGGAGAGTTTCAAGAATTCGGGCGATTGGATTTTCTCGCCATTGCTAAGCGTCAGATAGGTTTCCATGCCGAAGTCCGCCCCTACACTTTCACCCGTAGCGGGCAACACTTCTTTGGATGTATCATCTGTCACGACATAAAGCCAATAGGTTCCAACAGCATCCCGAAGGATTTGGATATATCGGACGTTCCCGTTCCAATCACGGTGATCGTGGAAAGAGAACCAACGTTTATGGAACTTCAAGGATTGCGAAGCATCATCATAAGCTTTGAAAGACAAGCGGACACGTCCTTCTTCAAGGAGATACCCACTTTGAAACTTCGCAGAACGATACCGGTCTTTGCGTTTGAACTTTGGACGACCGACACGGGGAAAGTCAAAAAAGCGTCCCCAAGCGA
>JAGFCB010000181.1 GCA_022394775.1 Candidatus Poribacteria bacterium | reverse complement strand
ATTGCGACCCCTGATCCGAGTCCGGCTGCAAGCGTCCATTTTACGTATTGGCGACTGCTCCATTTGTCAAGGATAACATAATAGACTAAGGGCACCATCATCATGATCAGCGTGGTTGTAATATACTCATAACCGTTGATGAAACACTTAATAGAAACTGCGATGAAGATAACAATTCCAAACCGGATGAGTTGTCGGTCCAATGTCTCTCTGTAGCGTTTAAGGAAGTACATGACGACAATCATCGGCAGATAGAATGCCCATAGACTCCACCAAAGATTTTTACCAAAGACCGTCAACCATTGAGACAACACAGCCGAACCGATAACGAATATCGCCACCCACCCACCAAATTCCTCGTAGAACCAACCTATGATGCAGGTCAACGCCCCGGCAGAAAGTAAAGCCGTCAATATATAGAATAACGTTAATTTCGTTTGCTGCGATAATGGAATCAGTCTATCCAATAGACTAAAAACCATCCCTTGACCGGCAGGTTGTGAATTGTACGTTGAAAATTTATCAAAGGAGAGCTCGTAAAGATAAGCGGTATATTGGGGGCCCAACTCTGTTGAAGGTATCCATTCTGCATCCGTACTTTTCGCTGTTCCCCAACCATTTAGACCGCCCGCTGAGAAGATACCATCTTGGCGAGATTTGACCATTCTTCCCATGACATGCGCTTCGGTGTCTTTCTGATGTGTCGCAAACCAATTCTGCTCAGCGACTCGCCATGTATTAGCGAAAAACCCGAAAAATAGGAGTCCGATTGATAGTGTCCATAAGGCTATCTTCTTTGTGAGTTCTGATTGCCCAAGATATTTAAATTGCATATTGACATACGCCTTGCTTTAATAGTCGAATATGTTTAGAGCTTACGCACTTGCTCTTAAAGTCCCCCTGATAAGGGGGATTTAGGGGGTTTGACGGAAATTACGGTTTTTTGCGGCTAAATGTCCGATATTTGCTCATTTTGCGTAAATCCTAATGCTGTTAAAGTATCCGCCCTTTCTTAGGCATTTGCGAGTTAGGATACCAGCGGGAATCTGACGGTGGTGCTGGCTCCGGGGGCTGCAGGGAAGCAAACTCAGCCAACTTGGGTCGGATCTCGTCTTCCCAAATCCCCTCTACATCATCAAACGTCAACGGCGTGTGGTTCGACACTTCCGCTTCATAAGCCGATAGCAATTCCCTTGTCTTTTCACCGAAATGTGCCACAATATCCGCCACCATCTGTTCTCCCACTTGACGGCTGGAGGATTCGTTGAAAGATCCCATTGCAAAATGAGGTGCGCGTGTATCATCCGTTGGCATCCGCGACATATCCACACAGTCGGGGGCGACCGCCCAAAGCACGGACGTTTCACCGCGCCCGGCGTGCCCGCCCAATCCTTTACCGTCCTCAAAACGCTCAATATCTGCCCCGATGCTCATCGTCGAATACATCCGAACTCCGACGTGTGCCTGCATAATTTCAATCACCACTGGCACGTCCAACCGATGCGGACCCGAATGTCCCGAAAACAGAATCGCGCCGTGAAAACCCAACGCATCCACCGCTCTGATGTGATAGCAGATATTCTTCAAAAACATCCAAGGCGGTATCGCTGTCAGCCATGGTCGCTCTTGATTCACTTGGTTGTGTCCCCATGAACCGTAGCCGCCAATCTCATGGCAGTGCCAATAAAACGGCGGTGCTACAATCCCTCCATGCGCTTGCGCTGCCTGACATGAGCCTTCGTGTGCCCGAATCGCATCCATCCCAACCGCATTGTGCCAACCGTGCGGTTCACACAACCCATAAGGTAGATACACCATCGGACACGCCTCAAACGCCGCTTCTAATTCATCGGGAAACATCCGTTCCCATCGCACCTCATTGTGTCTCATACAGTATCCCTTTCCGATTATTCGCGTTTTTCACCCGGTTTTCGTCGAAGTTTTGAGGCATAACTATCGCCTTCAGCATCGTAGGAAACGAATACCTGTCCATCTTCTACAACCAGCCGCGGCACAGTTCGATGCCGACCGTCGCGTTCAGGACCGCGCATGACTGCGAATTGTTCCTCAGTCATATCTTCAACCATATCACCCCATCGGTCCTGAGGATCAAGCACACCACCGCCCCAATTGACATTTTTCGACTGATACTTAATCAGGACGCCGCGTCTGGGAATCGGATTTTTCCACGCCAAGGCACCGTGCGTGCAACCGCCGTCCATAAAGAAAAGCACATCCCCAGCCTTCATAACGGGCTGTACGACTAAACCCATCGTATCATCACACGTCCGAATCCCGCGTGGCATGGAGTACTGTGTCTTGTGGGAACCGGGGACACATGCGAAACCACCGAGTCCTGGTTCAACATCGCGTAATTGCCATGTAATCGTGACGGTTTCAGCGTAACTGCGTCCGTTCTTAAAAGCGTAACCGCGTGAGGGGGTCATCGGTTCATTGCCATCGTGCAGTGAGTGTCCCGATGTGCCTTCAACGGCGCAGAATACAGTCGCACCGCCCATGCGGTAGCCGCTACCGCCCATCCAATTCATTCGCTGCACCACAGCAGGGTGCGCAATCATGCGTCGGAATGGAGCATTATAAGGATCCGGCAGGTCTAACAAACCCGGCAGGAGCGGACGACCTGTCCCCGCTTGGCTGACGGATCCGCGCGCCAGTTCCTCACCTACAACGATACGATCTTGGAATTTATCTACAGCCTCATTTGCTTCTGCCAACCATTGCTCGTCCATCAGACCTCGCACCACCAGATACCCGTTCAGATCCCAAAAGTAGAACTCCTTCTCATCAATGCCTGAATCTGGGTCGCGTATATAAATTGATGGATGAACGATGGACGCGTCTTCCTCTACCCACGTCTCTTCACCGTCTGTATTTAACACAGGTGGCGGACTTGAACCCTTATACCCAGGAACATACATGACCGCCTTTTGCGCGGGCGTTGCTTCATCTGCCCATCCGGGTAAAGATTCGGTTTCCGAGTATGGTCCTGGTGGGTTCGATTGAACCGCTGCACGCGCCGCATACCAATAGCTCAACAATCTTTTCGGTTCATTTTTCCAAGGGCGAACGCCTTGGAGTGTAGGGACCGCGACCAAGAATAGATCGCCTGCCTTAAGTTCTGGCTGCACCAGTAACCCCATATCATCAACGCCAGTCGCTAAATCGTCGGGTGTTTCAACATTGCTTTTGTGGCTCGCTTGAACAACAACCAGTCCACCGTCACCTTCGGAAATATCTTCCAATGCCCAGATCGCTTTCACGCCCTGACAACGTCTCTGTCCGTTTTGTAGGCGATATGCTTCGGACGGATTTCGCGGTTCATCGCCGCCGACGAGTGGTGCCTCTACTTCACCTTCGCGCTGTCCCAACAACCGTGGTGCCTGATCGAGTCGGAAACCGTGTCCCACAATCTGGTTCAAATACCATACTAATTTGGGTTGCACCAGTAAGTCTCGGAACAATTCGCGGTGCGGACTGTTCCCACCTAACAGCATCTCACTATCTCCGACTGCATCTAACGCCGCGTTGAGTGCTGCGACCTCTTCTTGGCTGAGAACACCTGGGATGTGTAGGTAACCTGCCACATCAAAAGCATAATTCTCTTCGTTCGTCATGACTTCGTTATCCATCTGTTCCTCCTATTGCTATTATATGGTTAAAAGGGAGATGTCCATTAATAATCATCACACACGCAGCCAGTTTTTCTGGTTCATGAAAATAGATATAGCGAAACCCAACAAGCAAATTAAAAAAGTATTGCGTTAATTCTATAATATATGATATACTTAAATTTGCCCTAGGCAACCTGACTTTTTGCAGGGTCACGGTTCGGGAGAGTGTCAACCTCCCGAACCACCCGTGTTTGCCCTAGGCAACCTGACCTTTTGCAGGGTCGCGGTTCGGGAGAGTGGCATCCTCCCGAACCACCTATAAACGCACCTCCATCTGCTGCTTAAGTCTTGGAATTCCTAATCTGCATATAATCCTGCCCTAACCTCTAAGTAATTGCAAATTTCACTATAGTTGCGCATACGGGTTGTATCTTTTCCCAACAATATGGTAGCATTATACTATATTTTCACATCCAAACCAACAGAAAAAGAGGTAAGGGCTTCAGCCCAAGAGTGATGAACATCGTCTTTCTATTTTCAGATGAACACGCCGGGGCTGTAATGGGGAATAGCGGGCATCCAGTTGTCCAAACGCCGCATCTTGATCGCCTTTCGGAACAGAGTTATACCTTCGACAACGCTTATTGCAATTATCCAATCTGTACCCCCTCGCGCCTGTCTATGCTCACGGGACGCTACCCGCATCAGATTGAAGCCTGGGATTTAGGGGCAATTTTGGATCGGCAGCACCAGACATGGGGCGATTATTTAAAAGAGGCGGATTATGAGACTGTGTTGTGCGGACGGACACATTTCAACGGGACTGATCGCCTGCTTGGGTTTTCGGATCGCCTCCTTGATGACCTACCTCGGTGGCGGCACACTACTGGTAAACCACCACGGCGTACAATGGACGCGCGGCGGGGTTCCAATTCGCATGTTGCTGAATGCGGTCCGGGTGACCACGAACACACGGGATATGACCGAAACGTCACAGACTTGGCAGTTAACTTCCTTCGCGAAAAAGCAGCTGCATCAGACGATAAACCGTTTCTGCTGTATTGCGGATACATGCACCCACATTTTCCGCTGATTGCGCCGCCTGAATTCTATTCACTGTACGATCCAGACACTCTTGTGCTGCCTGACACATGGAACGAACCGCTTGAATCTCAACATCCGGTAATCCAACACCACCGTTGGGCGTGGCGGAACGACATCCCACCGCCAGAAGCCACCGTCCGCTGTGCCTTAGCCTCGTACTACGCACTCATTTCGTCACTTGATGCCCAAATTGGACAGATACTTGCGGCGATTGATACGTCGCCATTACGCGAAGATACGGTTGTTATCTATACCAGCGATCACGGTGAGATGGCTGGACACCACGGGAACTGGCAGAAGCAGTGTTTCTATGAACCCGCAGTGAAGGTGCCATTAATGCTGAGGCTGCCTTCGAGTGAAACAGGTCGTGTGGCAGAAAACGTCTCTTTGGTGGATGTTTTGCCGACTTTACTGGAAATCGCTGGTTTGGAAACGCCGTCTGATTTATCGGGTAGTAGTTTGTTGGAGATAGCCCAAAACCAAGCAGATGAAACAACGCGCTCCGTCTTCTCAGAGTACCATCATAGTGGGATGCTTAACGCCGGTTTTATGCTCAAGCGTGGAGATTACAAATTGTGCCATTACGTCGGGAACGAGCCGCAATTGTTCAATGTAGCGGTTGACCCGTTGGAAAATGACGATTTGGCACCAAAACCTGAATACGCGGCAAGACGTAGCGAATTAGAAGTTGCCTTGCACGCGATTGTCGATCCAGAACTGACAGATGCGCGGGCAAAAGAGAACCAAAGAATGCGTAGGTTGAACAGTAGAGAGACCTAACGATTGGATTCACCGAGGCATAGGTACCTCGGCAAACAGAGAGACTTTCCACTTAAACTTCACCGTCCCAATAACTCAGACTTGGGTCTTTACGGTAAATCTTCCCGACGACATAAGGCAACACTTTGTTAGAATCTGGGTATTCACTCACATCGTGTGGTGTGGTAGTGCCGAGAATGAAGAACACAACGGGGGCATCGGTGTTGTTGACGAACTTATGTGCGCCGATTGTACCGGGTGGAAACGCGATGAAATCGCCCTCCGTTACCTCTACATCGCCGCGGGGTGTCTTAAGCGTACAACTACCTTCCATCACGTAACACATCTCCTCACCGAAGTTGTGAAAATGCATCGGGAAACTCATCTGACCCGGTTGGAGGCGGATAATGCGATATCCCAAATTCTTGCCGCCGATGAGTGGGTCGATGTCTTTATCCTCAAAATCATAAGGGGCTGGCGCGTTTTTATACTGCCACGCAATTTCGTCAATATGGATTCGGTTGATATAGATATCGCGCCGTGCTTGTAGGCAATCAACGAGGTGTTGACGCCCATCTTTGAAGATGGAATGTCCATCACCGACAAGGATGGTGTTGAAGCGAAGTGCCAAAATTTTGCGGAGTTCCAGTGCTGCTTTCGGTGGATCGTTCAGTTTAGCATCGGCAAGTAAAGTCAATGCACCCATCGGTTCACCCACCACCAAATCCCCGAACAAGACGGTCTGTTTCTCTGGAAAATAGAGTGCGATTTCGCCGGGGCTTTTTCCGTGGCTGAGATGGATAGCATGTAAGCCCGGCACAATTGCCTCACGGTCTTGAACCGTTCGGGTCGGTGTGATATTCAACGCGTCGGCATCGGCTTCATGCACAATCACGTCGGCACCCATCCATTGCTGAAAAATGGCGGCTTCGCGTTCGTGATCGGCGTTGGTTAGCACAATTGATTTCGCACCACCGAGTGCTGTCAGCTGTTCCTCATCGGCATGGGACATTGCGACTGGATCTATCAGAATATTGCCGTCCGGACGCACCCACAAATGTCCGTTAAAATCTATCTGCCGTTCTGGGCTAAAGACCCCCCAAGTGTACATATCTTCAAAAATCAGACGTTTCATTTTTTATTTATTCCTTGCGATTAAGGCGCAATACCTTGGCATGTAACGGTTTTTTCTTACACCCGCTTTCCACTTCGTTTCAAGTTACGTAATTTGATTCCTTTTCGCTATTCGCTCTTGTTTTCCTTTGAGACGAGTCCGTAGACCTCAAGTTCGTGTATGAAAGCTCTTCCTAACTTTATTTGCGGGACGATTGTGCCGCGCCTCGGATCATATCGATTGGCTGCTTTTTTATCATCGGTGGTGCCACTGATATAGATGCGGATTGCATCTGTCACAACAGCATTGACACGCATTTTAATGACCGGACTTTCATTGTTCTGAATCTGCATAATTGCCCGCCAACGTCCTTCACCTTCCATTTTTTCGTATATCATGGCGTTTATAATATTGGTGCCGTTGATGGTGATGCGATGAATTGCTTTTTGCGTAGGCAAGTTTAGGTGGATCCACCGTCCATCCGCGTAGCCTCTCGTCTTCACGTCACCATCTATCATTTCTGGTGAGGTACAGGTGGCACCTTCCGTAACAGCGTAGTTATAAAGTTCCTGAGGTTCGATCAGCATCCGCAACGCCTTAGATTGGCACCCTGAAAAGAGTACTGCCGCGCAGCATACAGTAGAAATCAAAAAATAGTGTCGCATTTTTCTATCCAACTTCATCTAATCTTCGGGCAGGAAACCCAATGCTTTAGCGTTGGGAGGTATGCCCGCTCCTGTAATTGAAATTAAGGCGCGTGAGCACCGTAAAATCGCGGGCTTTCGCATTTTGGCACAAGCGTTGACCTTCCAAGGCATACAACGCTATCCCCTGTTTACCAAAGCCACTGATACGCGTTAGACCATACTTGATGTGTCTCACTAAGGTGTTCTTTACCAATCCATTCCAAGTCGTGCCACCATAGCGGGGTCTTTTCCCGCCTTTCTGGGGGTTCTGCCTATGCAGTTCACGCCGGCGTATCGGAATCGGCGATATACAGAATATATCTGTGGTATCTACACCACCATCACCACCAACGACATGGTAAGCTAGACACCAAGCATCTACGCAATGTGCCTCAAAGGTTTCAGCGAGTTTCTTTGAAGACTTCTTGAGACTGAACCTATCCCGAATCTCTTTGGTTTGCCACCCTTGAAGCGTTAGCAGGTGCCAACGTTTTTCTATTTCAGTATAGAACCATTGCTTGCCAACTTCAAGTGGGCTAAAAGAGGTGTTCCACTTCTTCGCTTGTGCTATCGTGCGTGCTTTGATGTCCTCCACACATACATGGGTGATTGGAAACATTTGACGCAACCAATCAAGGATCCGAAGTTTCCAATCCCATCTCGCACGCGTGCCTGCAGGGATACGCGCCTTGTTCGCCATACGGTTGGTTCTCTGCTTTCGGTTCGGACATTTACGAGAACGCCTACCTCTACACAACTCGCGACGCTTTTCAGCTTTCTTACCGACTTTGCTGTGAGCATCGGCTTGCACATTCAAGTAGGTATGTCTTTCTGATTTTACGCTAAAACCTTCCTTTTTGCTACCGGGGTCAACACCGACAGCAATCTCTTGAGTGTCTCTATCAGAAGGTTCTTTGTTCAGACGGATACAATATATGCCGTTATTCCAATACGGTGTTGCTTCGCCACGGTTGATAAGTTTTCTCGCACGTGCGGCGCGCATAGGCATCAGTTGCTGTCCATCTTTGGTTTTTACAGGCACAAACATAAGTTTGTATTCTCCCTTACGGGGTATATGTTGCCCCTTCGAGATCACGTCCGAGAGCGGATATAGACTTGGGGAGCATCCATACCGTCTTGGGGTGTGCCACCACCAGGGACGCGATATTTTACTCTAGAAAACCGTTTAACTTGTGGGTCCCCGTGTGGCTACGGATATTCACAAACCCAAGCCTTTAGGATTGGGTAGTTGACGTTTCCGCTTTTCAGATGAAGTTTAAGAAAATATTTCGGTAATTCCATATTCTCCCCAGGCCCGGTAGGTTCGGTTTCCTAACCGAACCGGACAGCCCCAAGAAATTACCGAATTAATAAATTAATCTTCATAGGATATTATATCACATTTTCACTTTTCCTTAAAGCGGAATTCTGTGAAAAGTCAGGACTATTCAGTTTTCCATTTTTACCCAAATTTTAAAAACCCAGACCCGGTAGGTGCGGTTTCCTAACCGCACCGGGACCGTGAAAAAAGACATAAAAACCCAATAATTTCTTAAAACTAAATGACCCTGTATGAAAAGTGTTGCTTTAAAACCGAACGCCACATATAATGCATTATCTGCATTTAAAAGGAGAAAAATAATGTACAAAAGCGCAATTTTGGGATGTCGTGGACGGGCACGCGGACACGCTCGCGCCTACGAACACGTCAAAGGCGGAAAACTGTCCGCTATCTGCGACATGAAAGAAGATCTGCTCAACGATTTTGGGGACGAGTTCGGGATTGATGCCCGCTACACCGATCTTGATGAGATGCTCTCTAAAGAAAAACCGGACCTGTTACACATCGTCACCGCGCCTGTGCTACGCGGCAGCAACGAACGTATCCGCTACCCGCTGATGAACCAAGCATCCGAGCACGGTGTGCCTGCAGCAATTGTCGAGAAACCGGTCGCTGTTGAAAGCGAAGACTGGCGGCAAATCTCTGAACTTGCCGAACGCACCGAAACGAAGTTCGTCGTCAACACACAACTCAATTTCCACCCACAGAACCTTGCGCTCAAGCAGGATGTCGCTGAAGGCAAAATCGGTGCGATCAAATTTATTGAGGCAAGCGCGCGCAACCCGCCCGTCGACCAAGCACCGCACGTTTTACAACTCGTGTCATCTTATATTGACAACTCACGACCTGTGAAAGTCCAAGGGCAGATTTCCGGGGCAGGACAACTCGATTCCGCACAACCTTCACCTGCGAACGCCACGGCACTTGTGACCTACGCAAACGGCGTGCAAGCCTCGGTCGCATTCGGACCGGAGATGGCACCCCGTGTACTGCCCGATACTGGAAATAACCGGCATAAGCGCGTGTGCGTGTTCGGCGAAACGGGGTTTGTTCACTGGCGATTTGAGAGTTGGGAACGGAATCTACCCGGTAGTGGTTATGAAGGCGGCGACCTGAGCTACGGCGCGCAGGATGTTATCGCCCAAGGTGGACTCACCGATGCAGTGTTCGAGTGGCTTGACGATGAAAGCAAAGTCCATCCGACGCACTTGAAGCAGTCCCTTGCAGAATTCAACCTGCTGTTAGGTATTTACTATAGTGGTTTAACGAATACTGTCGTCGAATTGCCGTTTGATCCACCTGATGGCATGATTGACATGTTCCGTGAACGGCTTTAAAAGTAGTAGGGACACTCCGACATGCCGTCTACCCAAGGAAACACCCGCGTGAATAATATCATCTACATGGACAACCATGCCACAACGCCGATCGCGTCCGAAGTGTTAGAGGCAATGATGCCTTACCTGACGACGCATTTCGGGAACGCTTCCAGCACGCACCCGTTTGGCACCACAGCGAAGGATGCTGTGGAAAAAGCGCGCCACCAAGTCGCCGACTTGCTTGGTTGTTCAGTAGAAGATATTATCTTCACGAGTGGTGCGACCGAATCGGACAACCTCGCTATCAGAGGGATCGCCTACGCTTGTAGAGAGAAGGGAAACCACATCATCACAGGCACGGCGGAGCACCACGCGATCCTTGATGCCTGTCACGCTTTGGAGACGGAAGGGTTTGAAGTCACATATCTGCCAGTAGACAAATACGGGATGGTAAGTCCTGACGATGTGGCGGCTGCGATTACACCGAAAACTATTCTGATGAGTTTCATGTATGCGAATAACGAGGTCGGTACGATAAATCCGATCACCGATATTGCCGCTGTCGCTGCCAAACACGGTGTGCTTTTCCATTCAGATGCCGTGCAAGGTATTGGGCAGCTGCCGTCAGATATGGAGATGCTCGGTGTAAATCTCGCTTCTCTGACGGCGCACAAAATTTACGGTCCAAAGGGGATCGGCGCGCTTTACATCCATCGGGACACCTCTCACCCACATTCGCTTTTCCACGGTGGTGGGCAGGAAGCAGGGGTTCGCCCGGGGACTTTGAACGTCGCGGGGATTGTCGGCTTAGGTGCAGCGTGTGAACGCTCGAAAAATTACATGGAGGAGGGGAAAAATCGCGTGGCAAGTTTACGGGATGCACTTCATCAGAAGTTAAATGAACACTTAGATGACATTCATCTCAACGGGCATCCTGAACATAGACTACCCGGTAATCTCAATCTCTGCTTTGCCGGTGTGCAAAGCCACGCGCATTTGGCGGGACTCAAACGCGTCGCCGTGTCAACGGGATCGGCATGTGATTCAGAATCAGTGAAGGCATCGCATGTCTTGGTTGCAATGGGGGTTCCGAATGAACTGGCATTGACTGCCGTCCGTTTCGGTTTAGGACGCTACAACACAGCGGAAGAGGTCGATATTGTCGCTGATGAAGTGGTAAAGGTCGTTAATCGGTTGCGGGCATTAGCACCCGAGTGGTAGTATGTTAGGAAACTTATTCCGTACTATGTTATAATTTCATCGTGAAGTTTAAAACCATGGTGAGGAGATACGCATGTCATCTATTGCAGCCCGAACCTACCTAACCCCTGAAGAATATATCGTTGCCGAACGCAAGGCGACACTCAAAAGCGAATACCTGAGTGGCGAGATCGTCGCGATGTCGGGGGCAAGTGATACACATAATCTTATCACGATGAATACAGCAACTGCTCTTTACAATCAACTGGCAGACCGAGGTTGCAGAGTTTACGCCAGCGATATGCGCGTCGGAATTAGCACAGGAATTTCCTACTTCTATCCGGATATTGCTGTTACCTGTGATAAACCCCGATTCGAGGATGACGTTTTCGATACACTTATCAATCCCCAGGTTATTATTCAAGTGCTTTCTGATTCAACAGCAGGCTACGACCGAGGTGAAAAATTCATACGTTATCGTCAATTAGAATCACTTCAAGAATACATCCTTATTTCACAAGATCAGGTTCAAGTCGATCACTATCTTCGTCAAGACAAACAGTGGGTGCTTAGCGAATTCAGCACACTTGAGGGTGTGTTACCGCTTGTTTCAATCGGCGCGGAACTTTCCTTACGTCAGATTTACAGATTCGTTGAATTTGAAACCGATGATACCCTTCAAGCCACCCGTAGCATCTAAAAAAGGAATTCTACGTCATGCTGACTGTTGAAGAACTCATCGCTTGCGAGTTGGACAAAACAGAGGCATCAAAGATAGCCGAAGCCGTCAACCGGATATTGCCAACACAGTCCCCGACAGCCTGCTGGTACGAGATTTCACGCTACATCCTTACCCCACAACACCCGTTTGCGCTCCACCAATTCCTGTATGAGACGGTGTACGCCGATTTTGATCGCACAACACACGGACCACCCCCCGCATGGTTTCCGACGGACGAAGACATCACCGAAGCGAACATCACCCGTTTAATGGCGGAACTCCATATCAAAACCTATCCCGAATTCCACGCTTGGTCGGTCGCCAATCGTGACACGTTTTGGCAGATGATGATTGATGTATTGGGCATTGAAGCGATAGAAACGGACACCGAAGCAGAAAAAGACGCAACAGGCATTTCCACAAAACTCGCTAAACTTAACATCGTTGACAGCTGCTTTAACGCGCCTGATGATGGTATCGCTATCGTTACGCAACGCGAAAACGACGAAAACCTATCGACGTTCACATATCACGAATTGGAAATCCTCACTAACCGAGTCGCAAATGGACTTGTTGAAATCGGTATGAAACCGGGAGACGCAGTGGCGGTTGACATGCCGATGAACGCTGAATCCGTCGCCATCTATCTCGGGATTGTCAAAGCAGGATGTGTCGTTGTTGGCATCGCCGATAGTTTCGCACCAGAGGAGATAGCGATCCGCCTCCGCATCGGCAATGCAAAAGCCATCTTTACGCAAGACTATATCAACAGAGCTGGGAAACGTCTGCCGTTGTACGAGAAAGTGATCGCTGCAAACGCCCCAAAGGCGATTGTTTTTTCTTGTGAAGGTGGTGACACTATTGCGCGAACCGAACGTGAAGACGATACGACATGGGATGCCTTCCTTAGGGACGAGGAGACCTTTACCGCTATTCCGTGCTATCCCGACGCACCTACCAATATCCTTTTCTCCTCCGGCACCACCGGCGAACCGAAGGCGATTCCGTGGACGCATACCACACCGATCAAATCCGCAGCGGATGCCTACCTACACCACGACATTCATCCGGGTGATGTCCTCGCTTGGTATACAAATCTTGGATGGATGATGGGACCGTGGCTCATTTATGCCAGCCTCATCAACAGAGCGACTATTGCCTTGTACGAAGGCGTACCGACCGGACGCGACTTTGGTGTTTTTGTCCAAAACGCGAAGGTTAGTATGCTCGGTGTTGTGCCGACCCTCGTCCGCGCTTGGAAAAACACTGAGTGCATGCACGGACTCGACTGGCAAGCGATCCGAGCCTTCAGTTCAACGGGTGAATGTTCTAACCCCGAAGAGATGCTTTGCCTCATGGCACTTGCTGGCTACAAGCCGGTAATCGAGTATTGCGGCGGTACTGAGATCGGTGGTGGTTATATTACGGGTACGCGTGTCCAGCCCGCTGCACCTTCAACATTCACAACACCGGCACTCGGTTTAAATTTCCTACTCTTTGATGACGACGGGAACCTCTCTGATAACGGCGAAGTTTTCATCGTTTCACCCTCGCTCGGTCTCTCAACAACGCTGCTCAACACTGACCACAATGAAGTCTACTTTGCAGGGACACCACAATCCAATCTACGTCGCCACGGTGATGCGATTGAACGGTTAGGCGACGGTTTTGAAACCGAACCTTGGCTCGCGGGTGCTAAATACCGCGTGCTGGGTCGTGTTGACGATACGATGAACCTGAGCGGCATCAAAGTAAGTGCTGCAGAGATTGAAGAAGTACTTAACATCGTTAACGGGATTCAAGAAACAGCAGCCGTCGCTGTCTCACCGAAAGACGGCGGTCCGAGCCAGCTCATCATCTATGCCGTTCTAACAGCATCAAATGCCGAAGTAACAAAGCAGGAAATTCATACTGCATTGCAAACCGCGCTCTCCCAACATCTCAACCCACTGTTCCGTATTCACGATGTTGTCATCGTAGAGGCGTTGCCCCGAACCGCTTCTAACAAAATCCTGCGTCGCTTGTTGCGCACCAGAAATTTTACTAAAAATTGACATCTGCTGTCTTTTCAGGTATACTTAACAAATACCCGAATGACGGACGCTTGTTTTTACAATTACTTTGCGGAGAAGGAGATGTTCTCATGGAAACGTATCCAAACGCACGTCACATCCCTTACGCGCCCACAGAAACTGCTGATCTATACCCTGAATCGGATGGAAAACCTATGGCTGAGACGGATATGCACGCAGTGGCTATCATCGATCTACGGCACCGTTTTGACAACTTCTTCGCGGATCATCCGGATACTTATGTCTCTGGGACGCTCATGATGTATGATGTAGAGGGACCCAGCCGTACTGCTGTCTCGCCCGATATCCTTGTCTCTTTCGGCATCGGCAAGAAACTCCGCCGCACCTATAAGGTGTGGGAAGAGGGGAAGCCGCCAGACTTCGTGATGGAGTTTTCAAGCAAAGGAACGTTTCAAAATGACTTAGGAGATAAAAAGGTACATTACGCGTCAATGGGGATACCGGAGTATTTTCTCTGCGATATAGACAGACGCTATTTGCCGGTGCCGCTGATGGGGTTCCGTCTTAAAGGTGGGACTTATGAGCGAATACCGGAGAACGTAGATGGCGGTATTCCTTCTGTAACGTTAGGCGTATTGTTTCATCTGCTGGATGAGGGATTAGCCGTTTATGATGAGGCGACGGGACAATGGCTCCAAACGCCTGCAGAGGCAGCAGAGCATCGCGCTGAACAGGAAGCCGACGCACGAGCCGAAGCAGAAGCCGCACGCCAACAGGAAGCCGACGCACGGGCAGTAGCCGAAGCGGAAGCCTCGCGTCTGCGCGAAGAACTCGAGCGTCTCAAAGCACGCTTGGCAGATGACTAACGCTTCGGACACGGGGTCCCAAAAATTGTCCAAAATTTCGTGCTATTTTAGAAAATTACGCACTTGCAATGGAGACCACTATGGAAAAACAGTTCAAAGTTCGAGCAGCGCATTGCGACTACCGCGCAACGGAAGAAGAAATCTATCAAACGCTCCGCCGCATCACGGATCCGTTGACCCGTGCTTGGAAACCGATTGAGAATGCCAAGAAGGTGGTTATGAAATTCAATATGATGAAACCGCCTGAACGGATTATCTACTACGAGGGGCGGCGCAGAGAATTAGTGGATGATGCCACCTGCCGTGCCGTCCTGCGATTGATTAAGGAGCATACCACGGCACAACTCGTCGCTACTGACACGAATCCGTATACCCACGGGCACCGGATGCCGCCGGATTTCAATTACCTACACCATCTGAAAGAATTTGATGTGCAGTTCGTTGATTCCAACCTACCGCCGTTCAAGGTCTACGATGTCCCTGGTGGCGGTTCAATGTTCGATCGCTATACACTGAGTGCTTGTTTCGATGATGCCGATGCTGTCGTCTCTGTGGCGAAGATGAAAAACCACGCCTTCATGGGGATTACTTTATGCACGAAAAACTTGTTCGGGTTACCGCCGATGCTGCTTCCTGAAGGCAGGACACGCAGCTACTACCATCATCTCATCCGTCTCTCTTACGTGCTTCCAGATTTGGCGCTCATCACGAAACCGTGCCTGAATATCATTGATGCGTTGACAGGACAGTGGGGACGCGAATGGGGCGGCGAAGGTAGAATCTGTAACGCACTCATCGCAGGCGATCACCCCATTTCTACGGATACTGTCGGTATGCATCTGATGGGACACGATCCTGCATCCGACTGGCCCACACCTCCCTTCAAACGCGATCGGAACCATATCCTCATCGCGGCACAGCGTGGATTCGGCACTGTCAATCTTGATGAAATCGATTGGGAGAGCGAAGTCACGGCTCCCTTAGCGGAATTTGATTCCGTCGAAACGGATACGCAAGAAACAGTCGCGAACTGGCGACGGACGACGTGCGAGCAAGGATTGATCTATCAAGAGAACCAGAAAGACCTGATTGACCGGTATCGTGATGACTTTATTTACATGCAAGGTGGCGAAGTCGTCTGGAGCGGGCCGGATCCGTCGAATCTCGGTAGCCGTCGGCAACTGAGCGGCGAAAAGAAGGACAGCGCACTCTGGCTGAAACTCGTCGATGCCGAGGAGCATGAAGGCGAACATTTCAATGTCTATGAGGACTGCCTGAAAACCTTTGCTGCATAGTTTAGGCGCGTTTGCCGGAGTCCCGTGCCTCGCCTACCGAAGGAGAATACAAAATGGGTATCACCGATGCAGAAAAGAAGCAGTTAGATGAACAGGGATGCATCGTCATTCCAGACGTGCTTTCCGACGAAGAAATCAAAGTATACAGAACCGATATACTTCGATTGGCGGAAGAGGAGAAGCAGAACGGGTTGGCGCGTCAACATACTGACGGTTATGGGCAGCATGTCCGTTGGTTGGTAAACAAAGGTGAGATGTATGAAAAAATGGTTGCCCATCCAAAGGTGATGCCCTACTTTGAGCACCTCCTCGGTCCCGATTACACACTCAGCACGCTTACTTCCAATATCATTGATCCGGGTGCTTCTGATGGAGGCTATCACGTTGATAGCGTGTTGGGCTCTATGCCGGAGCCGTTGCCGAGTTTCCCGTTAGTTGCCAACAGTCTCTGGCTCCTCGACGATTTTACACCGGAAAACGGTGGCACGCGCCATGTACCGGGTATCCATCTCCAGCGGATCAAACCGCCTCCCGGCACGACACACCATCCCGATGAGGTTCGACTCTCTGCCCCGAAAGGCTCCGTATTTCTATTCAACGGTGCGACTTGGCATTCTGCCGGTGCCAACACGACTGATCGGCAACGCATCGCGTTGATCTGTTTCTGTTGTCGTTCTTTTGTCAAACCGATGTTTGATTTTGTGCATCACCTCAAGCCGGAAGTCGCCGAACGCGCGACTCCCACCATGCGCCGTATCTACGGCTTCGATTCCCAACCCCAACCCCCAGACCAGCCTACGAAAATATAATGCCGAACCGACGCGAGACAACCATCACAAACGAATTGGTGAACATCCTCCGAAACATGCGTCACGAATGGGAACTCGAAACGGAAGTTAACGCTTTCATTAAAGGTAACAGCGAACTTGATGCTATCGTGATTGAACGCGGCAGAGAACCCGTCGGGATTGAAGCCAAATTCGCAACCACCACCAATGCCAAAAATCTCATAGCACAAGCGGAAACGAGGCTTGTGCTTGAGCTCGAAACGGAATACCATGTCGTTGGAAGAACCCTTAACAACGTCATGGCGATTCTTTATCCTGACCGTTTTAAGACGGTGTCGGGCGCGGATATCAATCCACAACTGCGTGCTGCGAATGATCTACAGTACAAACTCGTCAATACTGTCAGTGATACCGTAGGACACTTCCCAGAAAACGGATGGGCAAAAGGCACCGTAGGCGACATTGCAAACGCTCTCCATATTGGCGCAATGCCGAATTCACATCTTGAAGCGGCAGCAGAAGAGATGGAGAAAAGCATCAACAAGGCAGCTTACCTACTTGAAGATGCTATCGTTGATCATCCTGCCATCGCCAAAAAAATTGAGACGATTCTGCACCAAGAGGTTTTCTCTAAAGTGGAAGATAACACAGAAGAAAAACCGAACATTCAAACGCTCCGCATGGCAGCACTGATTATCACCGATGCTTTTGTCTTCCAAAGTTCCCTTGCCGGTAAAGCAGAGATGGAGTCTGTGCGTTCACTCCGACAACTCCTACCGGTAATTGATTATGCCGATGTTATTGAGGATTGGAACACGATCCTCAAGGTTAATTATCGTCCAATCTTTGAGGATGCCCGAAACCTCGTCGAGGCACTCGCTACCGATGATAGGCTTGTCAAACATATTTTAAAACTCCTCTGTGAGGCTGCAAAAGACCTTGTTGATACAGGCATCGCGCAAATCCACGAACTCGCGGGTATCGTATTCCAAAAACTCATCACTGATAGAAAATACGTTAAAGCGAACTACACACTTCCAGAAAGCGCAGTGCTGCTGTCTACGCTTGTGATGCCTGAACTGTCGAAAGGTAAACTCCCGAAAGTGGCAGACTTCGCTTGCGGAACAGGCGCGCTTCTCAACGGTGTCTATCAACGCATCCTGTCTCTGTATGAACAATCGGGTGGCAACGGCAGGGATATCCATCAGCGAATGTTGGAGAAGAACATCGGCGGTGTAGATATTATGCCGAATGCGACACACCTTACAGCGGCTGCACTTGCGAGCACGTATGCAGGGGTCAAAATCGGCGGGACTCAGATAGTTACTGCACCCTACGGCGTAATGGATGATGCAAGCTATGCTATAGGTTCATTGGAATTGCTTGATGATATAAAACTATTTGACACAGAGGCTGAGCAGATAGGGGGTGAGGAAAACACAGTAGTTAAACTCCAACAGACGTTCCAACACGGAGAAATTGACGTTGTCATACAGAATCCACCCTTTACGAGGCCGGGATCGGATAGCAATACCGATGTGCCAAAATCTACTTTCCAAGGCAGTGATCGACCTAAGGAAGATCAAAAGTTGATGCAGGCTACGTTAAGATCTAAAAATACAAGAGTAACTGATGGCACTAACGGCTTCGTTTCTGCTTTCGTAGACCTTGCTGACAAAAAGTTGAGGAACGGTGGTACAATGGGTTTCATTTTGCCGCTGACAGTGTTGAGATCTCCGACTACGCAGGAACTGCGGGATATGTGGGCAAACGAATACCACAACGTAGTCGTGATAACTATGGCACAGGCAAAAGCAGAAGACTGCACATTCTCTGCAGACACGACTATGGCAGAATGTATCGTTGTCGCAACGAAAGGTATAGATGCAAACACAGGACGCGGGAAGTTTGTCTGTCTTGCTGATAAACCCCATAGCTCTCTTGAATCTGTTGAAATAGCAAATAGGATTAATAGAAGCAACGAAACACGAAGCCTTGAAGATGCCCCTAACGGCGGTGATACTATTAGCGTTGGAAACACAAGCAGCGGTCTAATGTTGGACTGTCCAATAAAAGATGGTATTCCGTGGATCGCAACACGAGCAAGATCCATGGCATTACTACAGATGGCAAACAAGCTGATAATTGGAAAACTGCACTTTCCGATGTCAAGGGAGGCTTTACCGATTCACATTTGCCAAGTACAAGATATTGCAAGGGTGGGTTCAGCAGATTCTTATCGGGAAAAAGACGGTCCGTTTATTATGGTTGAAGATTATGAGCCAAATAGCGATGGTTATGACGCATTGTGGAAAGTTAACGCACCTTTACAACGTGCTATGATTGCTGCACCGGATTCTACTGCGATACCACGTTCAAATGACAATGCTATGGTCAAGCGAGTTTTAGACTGTTTCAGCAAAACGCACTATCATATTAACCTGAGATTTACCTCAAATTCGATTATTGCTTCCTTGACAGAAAAGCCTTCTATCGGGGTACGTTCAATGATTAACGTTTTGCTTAACGACCCGCGACACGAAGTTGCTTGGACACTCTGGTGCAACTCAAGTTTAGGATTGTTCTGTCATTGGGCACATAGTAGTAAACAACAGATGGGACGTGGCACACTACGTCAGCAAACATTAGAGACACTACCTACACTGGACGTCCGTAAACTTTCCGATGAGGCATTAGCAAATGCTGATACTATCTTTGAACGTCTGAAGTATCAGCGGATGCTGCCTGTTAATGAATGCGCGCATGACCCTGTACGCAAAGAATTAGACCGATGTCTATTGACTGAAGTGTTAGGAATTACGAGCGACAACGTGCTTGAATCCATGCAGACACTGCGTGAAATGCTCTGTGCTGAACCAAGCATCCACGGCGGGAAGCAATCTAAGTGTGATCTTGATGCTGAGCTAGCGAAGCTTAAGTTGAAAGGTATCCCTTTTCCGAGTTGGTATGTTGATTAATTCAAATCGTCTGCAATAAATCCGGAGATGTAAATTATGCCAAATAAACGGTACCAAGAATTACAATCGTCATCTCAGCAAAAGCTGGAAATGTCTGCTGAACAGATTAGAAGTCTAATTCCGACTTCAGGTGAAATCGGAACACTAATTGAAGAAATGTTTAGATCTTACTTAACAGAAGTATTACCAGAAAAAATAGGGGTATCAAACGGGTTTGTAATGGACTCAGAAGGAGGTGAATCACAGCAAATGGATATTATTCTGTACGATAAAATGAACACACCTCGTATTTTTACAAGTGCTGCTGCCCAGGTATTCCCTGTTGAGGCCACATACGCTTGTGGTGAAGTTAAAACGAAACTTAATGCAAAAGCATTAAATGATAGTTTTAAAAAATGCTTAAGTTACAAGAACCTACAACGAAAAGCTTATTTTAATCGGAAAGGGTCCGATATAATTCATTTCCAAAAATTATTCGGGGAAGATAAAGAACATTGGAAATCAATATTTTTCTGTATTTCTGTTGAGAGTATAAGTTTTGTTAGATTAATGCAAAAATACAAAGAAATAGTAAAGAAAAAGAATTTAGACTTTGAGACGCGAATAGATACGATCTTTTCATTAGAAACTACTGACAACAAAAACATAATCACAAATTATCATGGAGCATACGACTTTCTTCCTCGCGAGCACAGCCAATTACATGCTATATATGTGGAAAGATCTTGGGCGTTATTTATTAATCTATTATTGAGATACATGGTTCATGCCGAGGCGGAACCTATCAATATGTTGGAATATGGCGGAAAAGACCTACTTGATTATGCCAATATAAATTTTAGTTATTAACTAACCCAAGTTGCTACTAACAAGATTTTAGACCCGCAGACCTCGGGTTTCATTGAAAAATGTCAATTCTCCAAGCATTTTGTAGCGCAAACTTTTAGTTTGGGCATTTTTGGGCACAATCTAACAGATAACACTACAAGGGGGTAACTTGCGTTATTAACTACTATAGTTTGGATAATTTTTAGACATAGCACTCCGCTGGAGTGCGGGATTGCTATGATGTGCTGCTATAGACATATTGCTCAGCTGGAGCAATATCGACATCTTATCTGTTGCCAGAACACAGTTGCCAACATCTTTAGCCACAACAGCAGCTTCGGTTCTCTTCACGCCAGTGGCGTGATATGTCTATAGAGATAGATGGCAGATGGAAACGCACTCCAGCGGAGTGCTATGTAAAGCCGCGTGTGTTAGACTTGTAGAAACATCCTTGAAAACACGACACGAACCGATAGAAACTGTCCTAACTATTATATAGTAATAAAATTAGAAAAAGTAAAAGTTAGTTATTCTGAAATTATTGACAAGCTATCTATGAGGGAATTTGTTGTGATGTGTAGCAGGCTTAAAGGTCATAGGTATATGGATATTCATGATGGAAATCATGAGGCTGCATTGAAAGGCGAAAAAATTATTCCATTATTTATGGTAAAACCTGAAGACTTTAATATTATAGTAGAACCTACAATTAACGAGACATCCATAGAAGGCTGGGTTCCAAACCCAGCCTGCATTAGGGGTGGGTTTGTTGTTTTCTAAAGTGTTGATTTATTTTTTCGTTTTACTATAAAGTTGATACTCATCAAAGAACGCGACCTTACTTAATTGCATCTGAAATGATGGATATGCTTAAGAGCATAAGAAATCAGTTGTAAATTTTTAACAAAACAAACCGACCCTCTCTCACAGAGACGTTTTTCATTCATCGGAGAATAGATTTGAAAAAGAGATTTGGAATAGTTACTATTACCTTGTGTACTGAGGATAGGTACATGAAATTAGGACATTCACCTATTCATTAGGAAAAGTGAGATTTACGGTAATAAGCGTTTTCTGACGATAAAAGATTCCGCGCTCTGAAGAACGGGGAGTGTGTCAACAGACTTTTCTGCGAGATCTGCCTCAAACGGTTGAAGAGTGTCGATTAGATGTTGAAGATTTAACTTTTAATGACATATTTTCGTAATAGTGGAGTGCTTCGAGACTCAACCAAGTCGTTTATTACGACCCAGTTCAAGGACGGAACCCACATGGCAAGAGAAAGAACTGTCAAACTTCCCCTCCGTAAGCGAGGCGGGAAACTCACAGTCCGCCAGATTGAACGTGCAGTAAAAAAAGGTTATTCGTGAGTGGCTGGAACGGGAAGCGAAAGAAGCTGCAGAACAAGCAGACACAACCCTTGCAAAAGAAAAATAGCCCTATTCATGAAGACATACCATGAAAATTAAAGATTACTTCAACTTTAAATCAATTAGTCCATACCATACGCTTTCTATCCACACTAACATCATCGCGCCCCTTCTGCAATAACATCAATCAGATTCGGAAACCGGCAAAACACCGCGTTCGACTTCGTGAACCTTGTCAGGGAAAGTCTCCCCACGAATCCACATGACAGGCTGTCTCGTCCTGTTATTTCGGGCAGTAGGGCGCGCCCATTCCGCTCGCGCACTGAGGTAGTGGACGACATAACTCCGACGGAAGCGTAGGCTGTGGTTGTCCGTACTCTTATGCAAGAGATGGCTGTGGAACCAGATGGCAGCACCGGGTGGGACTTCCACTGCAACACCGTCTGCGTCCCGGACACCGCGCGCCAACTTGAACTCTTGTTGCTGTGAACCCCCAAGATCGTCATGCTCAAAAATATCCGACTTATGGCTGCCAGGGACAACATACAAGCAACCGTTCTCACGATCAGCAGCATCAATCGCTGTCCACGTCCCGACCGTCGTTTCGGTATTGAACCGGTTGCGGAAGTAGAACTTGTCCTGATGCCACGGGAAACCGAGACCGATCTTCGGTGCCTTCCAGATAAATAGATTGTTGATGCCGAGGATGTCCGGACCGAGAATATCAACAAGTGGATCGGTTAAACGGGGATCGCGGACACGAGCAAGGAACTCTGGACAGTAGCAACTCGGATGATGAATCTTGTGTATCCCATAGATGCCTTGTTTTTCTATTTTTCCGTCTCTGACGAGTGCATTTTGGTTGATATTTGTGGACGGGAACGGACGTTTTCCATCCACAATGTCTTCAGCGACTTGACGGAGTACGTCGTTCTCTTCAGCGGTAAATACATTCAAACGGACGAGGTAACCCTCCTCGTTCCAGTGTGCTAACTCGTCCGCGTTTAAGCCAAAAGTCTGCGCCTCTGGGACCGATTCTGTACGCATTTTTGTTTTCTGTTCCTGTAGTTATGGGAGTGAGAACAAAGCCTCAGAAATTTAGGTTGACCACCGAGAAACGGGGATGACTTCGCGTGCTACCTCGTGAACCTTGTCGGGAAAAGTCTCGCCGCGAACCCACATAACAGGTTGCCCTTTCCTTCCATTCACCCATTCCGCCTGGGCACTGAGGTAATGGGAGACGAAACTCCGACGGAACCGCAGACTATGATTATTCATGCTCTTGTGCAAGAGATGGCTGTGGAACCAGATCACCGCGCCGGGCGGTACCTCTACGGCAACACCATCTTCGTCCCGGACACCCTGTGCCATTTTGAACTCCCGTTGCTGTGAACCTTCGAGGTCGTCGTGTTGGAAAATATCCCATTTATGGCTACCGGGGATAACGTAGAGACACCCGTTCTCCCGATCTGCTGGATCAATCGCCGTCCATGTGCCAACAGTCGTCTCTGTCCTAAACCGAGTACGGAAGTAAAACTTGTCTTGATGCCACGGGAAACCGAGACCAATCTTCGGGGCTTTCCAGATAAACAGCGTGTTGATACCGAGGATGTCTGGACCGAGGATGTCAACAAGCGGATCGGTGAGACGCGTATCACGGACACGTGTGAGGAATTCTGAATCGTAGCAGCTCGGAAAATGGATCTTGTGCATCGCATAGATGCCTTGCTGCTCCGCTTTTCCATCTCTGACGAGTGCGTTCTGATCAATGTGTTCAGGCGGAAACGGACGTTTTCCGTCAACAATATCTTCAGCGACTTGCCGGAACGTGTCGTTCTCTTTAGGACTGAACACGTTCAAACGGACGAGGTAACCGTTCTCGTTCCAATACGCTAACTCGTCCGAGCTCAAACCGAAGTGCCGATCCTGTGGTATTGATTCTGTAGGCATCACTATCTCCTATTTCTGAATTTGCGGTGGCATCGGAAAACCTGCTAAACCGCTGTAAAATAGTAGCACGTCTGGCGAAAAAGTCAAGAAAAATCAATTGGCACGATAATTGCTACTATTATCTCGACACAAGGCTTTTTAGTTTATCAAAGGTTTAGCTCTATAACGCCAACACTGCAGGCAGACCGCCCAACGTAGCCGCAACGGAAGCGAAAACCAAACTACCTTGATTACATAACGTTAGAAAAATAAACACATTAGAAAAATAAACACAAAATAACAGACATGTGGCTAACTTTCACTTCCAAACCTCAAGATTCAAGTGGAAAGGCTAAAGTTAGCATCATCGACACGCTTGCTGAAAAGACAGCAGCGTTCGGTGCTAACATACGGAGATTCTTAAAATGAGAACCCTAACTTCAATCCTTTGCGGATTAATTCTCAGCGCATTACTCATTTTCGCACTAAAACTTAGCACACCTGAAGCACCAGAAGGGATGGTGCTAATCCCCGCAGGTGATGGTATTAACGCATTCTATATGGACGCGTATGAAGTCACCAACGCACAATACAAAACGTTTATTGATGAAAATCTACATTGGCAAAAAGGCAAAGCCCTAACCTCAATCGTTGGAGATACGTACTTATCGGGTTGGAACGGTAATATGTATCCTAAGGGAAAAGCGAATCATCCGGTGGTGGACATCAGTTGGTTTGCCGCCAAAGCCTACGCAGAATGGGCAGGCAAAGATTTACCAACAGAAGCACAATGGGAGCGCGCGGCGCGCGGCAGTCTAAAAGAAAAAAAATATCCGTGGGGCGATGCTAAGCCTCGCAAAAGAGCCAACTACGATCGTTACACCCGCAGCACAAGTTTCAGGAACCCGCCGACGAAAGAAGTCGGTAGTTATGCACCTAACGAATACGGTCTATACGATATGGCGGGTAACGCTGAAGAATGGTGCTTGGAGCAGTTAGATGTTGACGATATCCACGGCAGGTATCATAGGATGCGTGGTGGCTCTTGGTTTAGTGATGCCAAAGATATCCAAGTTGCGAAAAGAAGCCAACACCCTGTAAACGGCGGTATGGGGACCCTCGGTTTCCGGTGCGTCTTGCCAGAAACAGAGACGCAGTCAATGAAGGTCGCCATCGATGTAGCTGCTTGGCTATCTGATGAGATGTTTGGTCAGTTTGATAGTGCGTTCTATAGTGTGGAAGAGGGTTATACTGCACCCGTTAACCTTGATGCGAAACTCGCCGACATTGTGCTGTCCAATACTGGATATCCTCGAACCTTCGAGAAGGAACTTATCCGTGTGCTACGTGAAGTCGGTCCCGAAGGCATTGAAGATATACCGGACCAAGAACTTATCATCTACCATGACCTGATACTTCGACTGTGGCGGCTCTATCTTGAAGTTCATTTCCAGCATAGTGAAGAAGGTATCTTTGGGAAGCTGGATCTCTTCAAGGAACGCGTCACAGAAAATATAGACGATATCATGTTATCAGATGGCTGTTGATCGCGTAAACCTGAATGGGTACGCGGTATCAATTTTAAGTTTGAGCAAATATGTTAAAATATGATAAAATAAATTATTACGAAATGTCTTAGGAGAGCGTACTCGTTCAAAGTAACTGCCTGACAGGGAGGATTGACGACAATGAGCGCGAATGAATCACAAGTGAAGGAAACTTACCGAGCAACTGCGTTCGCAGATTTCAAACCTGAACTTTCTGCGCCGGGTGCTACACCTGAAAGACTGGAATATCTGAAGGAGCACGGCTTCGTTATCATCAACGACTTTGTTGACAACCCGTGGATTCCTATCTTGCGAGAAGCCGGTCGGCGTGTCACCGAAGCGTGTGCCCCAGAACACGTCTACGACAAAATCGACTGCTCGAAGGGCTATGTCCATCGTGCCGCACACAATGAACCTTGGGCGATCCGAGGACTCATCCATCCGGCTTTCGGTGAGTCGAGTTTTTCGGAATTCCACGGCTCCTCGGCGTTCTTAGATTTTGTTGCTTCTTGGTGTCACGGACTACAACCAGAGGACCTGACGTTTAGTGGTATGTTGCTATGGGCAAATCCACGAAAGCAAGAAAACGGACCCAGTTGGCACAGAGACGTGACGTGGTGGGGAGATGGGGTCGGGTACTTCTCACAGCGGGAAGTCCGCGGCGAGACCCCTGAAGATTATTCTGAGGAGGTAGAACGGATTCGCTGGAAAGAAATTCAAGAAAGCAACGAAAAACGGATCACCGAACGCAACGGCGTGAGCATGTTTTTGGCACTCACAGACGACGAATGCCATGAACTTATTCCGGGTAGCCACCATCGATGGCGCACCCCTTTTGAGCATGACGTACTACTTCCGCAATCCATGAAGGATCAGGGTGTCCCTTATACACCGAGTTGGAACAAGAAAGATCCGCTACCCGATCAAGTCGCGATTCGGCTTAAGCCCGGTGAGGCACTTATCCGCAATGGTAACAACATCCATACGGGGCACACCGTGCCTGATCGTGAACGCAATACATTGTCGATCGGTTGGTCGAAGTGGTCTGGCGAATTCACCGGCGAACCCTCAGTCGCAGACGCACGAAACGCATGGCAACTTGATCCTGCTGTCCGGGAGGCTTTGCCACATAAGTTCATGCAGACTGCATGGGACCGATGGGCGGAAACTCAGAAACTCGGAGGCACGCTTGAGGATCGATACGCTGGATTTGATATTCAGCAGATCAAATCCGGAAAAGTCGCCGGGTGGCGCACTGAGTTGGAGCGTCAAGCCGCAGCGGCAGGCGACGCGTGGGAAGCCTTCCAGACTGTTAGTTAACGCTACAATCAAACTCCGAACAGGTGTGGGCATAATCTCACCCCGCACCTGTTCTAAAACCCTCCGTAATCTTTACTGCCACGCATAATACCTATCCAGAATCGACTGACCTAAACAAGTATTTTGGTGCTAATGCTGTCAGCGACACACCGCGGGCAACCAATAGCAACGTTAACGCACCCCACAAGCCGTGATTTCCAAAAGGCATGAAGAGGTAGACGGCACTTAAAAAGAGAAGTGTTGACAGAATTACAGAATTCCGTAGTGCCTTAGAAGCCGTTGCACCGAGAAAAATACCGTCCCAAATGTAAGCAGTGACATTGACGACAGAAGCGACGATTATCCAGATAAGATACGGTTTTGCCTGTTCAATCAGCCGCATTTGATCTGTGAAGACATGCAACAACTGCTCCCCAAATAGCACGAAGATTAACATAATCACACCACCGAACAGAAACGCCCAGACGAAAATTTGACGGGTCGTCTTTTTAAGGTTTTGCATATCTCGTGCCCCCTTATATTTTCCAATCAAACTCTCCGCAGCAAAAGCAAACCCATCAATAGCGTAGGACATAAGATTGATAAACTGAAGGAGGATCGTGTTAATCGCGAGGACAGTATCGCTCAGGGCGGCAGATTTCGCTGTAAAAACGGCGTGACTAAACACGAGGCAACAGGTTCTGATGAAGATGTCGCTGCTAATGTTAAGGAATCGTTTGAGTTTGGAAGGTGCCAAGATTGCCCGAAAACGCCACGTTCTCAAGAGACCTCGATAGTATCTCGAAAAGAGTAGAACTGCTAAGAATAATCCGACGTATTGCGCGATGACAGTTGCCAAGGCGACGCCCTCCACCTTCATACCGAGCAGATGCACAAACACCAGATTTAGGACAATATTAACGAGGTTTACCACAATCGTCAATAACATCGGGTAGCGGGCATTCTGTACCCCCAGAAAAACACCGTGAAACGCGTGTAGGCACAATGTGGCGGGCGCAGCATAGATACGAATATGGAAATAGGCGCGGGCAAGGTGTTCCACTTCTGGACTTGTATCAATGAGCAGGAAACTGGCATCTACAAGCTGCCACTGAAAAACAAAGAGCAGTAGACTTGACGTGATTCCGATGCATATCGCTCTTAGCAGCAAACATCCGCATTCTTGAAGGTCCTTTTCCCCAAAGGCTTGCGCTGTTAATCCTGTTGTCGCCATTCTGAGAAACCCGAATCCCCAATAGATAAAACTGAAGATAATGCCGCCGATACCGACAGCACCAAGATAGTATTCGGATTCCAATCGTCCCATCAAGGCGGTATCTACCGCACCCAAAAGCGGGATAGAAAAGTTGCTAACAATATTCGGGAGCGCGAGTCGGTAGATTTGCTTATTAACGCTTTCAGGGTTGTGCATAGAAATATCCATTCTATCTTAGAGTCTATCCCAAATTACCGTGAAAATCAAGCGATATTTCGCCACCAAGTAGCGTTCAATTATTCTGTAGAAAGGATTTCCAAATCCCGACTTCTACTGACAACTGGTAACTATTCCTCGTAAAAAAACAAAGAGAATCTATATTTAATGCAACAAAGTACCGAATTCTACGCATACGTTGTAGGATTCGCGTTGCTTTAGATTTTTCTTTGTAATTTTGAAGGAAATTGAGTATACTATTTAACAATGAAAGATCGGTGTTATGAGTTTGCTGCCAAATTGGTCGGATTCTGCGTGTCTCGACTGCCGCGCACACTAACATTAGTTATCGGTGGATGGTTGGGAACACTTGTTTTTTCGCTTGCACCGAAACAGAGAGAACTGGCATGCGAACACTTACGGCGCAGCTTGACTATAGATGAACGCTGTGCCGAAGCGATTGCCAAAGAATGTTTTCAACATCTCGGCAAGACTGTCGTAGAGTTTATGCAGTTGCCTCGCTTGGATAGAACGCAAATTCAACGATATGTCACTTTTGAAGGCGTTGAGCATGTGGAACAAGCCCTGGCACAAGGGAAAGGTGCGATTATTTTAACAGGGCATTTTGGGAATTGGGAACTTCTCGCTGCCAGTATTTCTGCCACAGTTGCTCCATTAACGCCGATTGTTCGCGAATTGCGTTCGCCGCGTTTAAATGCGTTAGTCTCACATTACCGAGCGCAAGCAGGATATACGACTATTGACCGGGATACGGGCATACGCCAAGCACTTCAGTGTCTCAAACGCAATGAATTACTTGGTATCGTCGCTGATGTTGACACAACTGTAAGCGGTGTTTTTGTTGATTTCTTTGGCAGACGTGCTTATACGCCCTATAGCCCAGTTGCTATTGCTCTCAAGACAGGTGCGACCATACTACCGACGTTTATTATTCGCCAACCCGATGGTTCACACCGCGCTATTATTGAATCACCTTTGGCGTTGGAACGGACAAACATCAAAGAGAAAGACCTTGTTATCAATACACAGAAGTTCACGAAAATCATTGAATCTTATATCCGGCAATATCCGGCACAGTGGATCTGGATGCATCAACGGTGGAAAACAGAGGATTAGTTCCGTTTTCATAGGATTATTTTTCTGCCTGCTGCTCGGTGTAACGTGCTGTAAAAGCACAGAAACACCGGTCAGTGCAACGGAAGAAGTTGCAGAAGCGATTCCAAAACAAAAACTGGATGGTTTTTCCACACAACACACCGAGGCAGGTGTCGTCAAGTGGACGCTTGTTGGAGATACTTCAATATTCCGCGGAAGTTATATTGAAGTAGAAAATCCGACTGTTCAGATTTTTGAAAATGGTGTTGTCTCTATCACTTTGAATAGCGAGAAAGGTAAACAATTTCTCAATGGCACTAAGAAGGACAATCTGCACCTGACAGGGAATGTTGTTGGGGTCAGTAGAGACGGTAAACTATTTACTGAAGTACTCCATTGGCAGAACCTGGCAGGTAGATTGTATGCGCCCGATGAAGCCACAGTCGTGCGTGGAGATTCTACATGGGCCGGAACAGAAATGTTCGCAAATCCAACGCTTGAAACCGTGAAAATGAAAAATAATGAATTCACACTTTATCCAAAAGACGAGAAAGCACATGAATATCATAACACCTCCATTGAACCAGAATAGACGTAATCGCGGGTCTCAACGCTGCAAATTCTGCGCGTCCATCGGATTCCTCGCGTTTCTGACCTTTCTTATTTCTCCAACTGTCGTTGCTGAAGATACGAAACCTCCAGCGACCAATGCGGTAGAGACACAAACAACAGAAAATACTGTACAAAAGGCGGACACCGCCCAAAATACGGATATCACGTCAGAAATGCCGAAAGAAAAGATCACCGGCACCGCAGATAAAATGGAAAGATATGATAAGGACGGTATAACGATTCTTATCGGCAATGCCAAGACAACTCGGTATAATGAGCAGGATGTTGAAATCGGATTTCTCAACGCCGATAAAATTACCCTCAAAGCCGATCCGGAAACTGGAACAACAACAGAAATTGTCGCTGAGGGCAATGTAGAAATCCGAGACCAAGATATTTTTGCGACCTGTGACCATGCCATTATGAATAACCTGACGAATATTATTACCCTTAAAGAGAATGTCGTCGTTTTACAAGACAAAGACTGTCTCGAAACCAAGCTTTTCACTTTTAATCGGACGACAGGTAAACAGACTGGCGAAGGCGGTGTTAAATTCAAGGTAACCGTTACACAAGCTGCACCCGTGACTCCAGAAACAGATGAGAACACTGAAAACGGTACGGATACTGGTGCGGAAGAGACCCCTGCAGCTGTACCCGAAAAAGCAGATGCTGAGACCCAAGAAAAGGCGGACGCTGAGACAAGCGACGCGGAGGGCACTGCTGAGGAAAAATCTGAGACGGACGCTGGCACTGCTGAGGACACGGATTCCGAAGAGGAGACTGAGACAGACACTGAAAATGCCGAGGACGCGGATGCAAACGCTGAAACGGAAGAATCCGAAAACAATTAAGCAGTTGCGTAAATAGATAAATATAATACAGAACTCAAAAGGACTCTACTTTCAATCAGATTGACCGAATAGGTTAATCAGAGGAAGTATCAAAGTAAAAATCGTGACAACAGAATTACAAGCACACAGACTCGTAAAACGCTATACAAGAAACGGTCCAATCGTCGTTAATGAGGTGAGTCTATCGGTACAGCAGGGTGAAGTCGTCGGTCTGCTGGGGCCTAATGGCGCAGGCAAATCAACAACGTTTTATATGGTCGTGGGTCTAATTCGTCCGAATGCCGGTAGAATTACGTACGCCGATAAAGACATTACCTTCTATCCGATGTATAAACGAGCGAGGCTTGGGATCGGTTATCTTGCGCAAGAGACATCTATTTTCCGTAAACTGACGGTTCAACAGAACATTGAGGCGATTCTTGAGGCACAAGGGACACCCAAAGCTGAACGTGGCGGTCGTATCCGTGAACTGACAGATGAGCTTGGCATTTCAAATCTGCTACCTCGCAAGGCATACACGCTATCCGGCGGGGAGTGTCGCCGAGCAGAAATAGCACGAGCGCTCGCAGCACAACCGGATTTTATTTTGTTGGATGAACCGCTTTCTGGAATCGATCCGATTGCAGTCGCAGACATTAAGCAGCTCATCATGCATTTGCGGGATCGTAATCTCGGTGTGCTTATTACGGACCACAACGCTGCCGAAACCCTCGACATCGTGGACAGAGCCTATATCATCGTTGATGGAAAGATTACGCTCGCTGGAACACCTACAGAACTCGTCAATAACGAAACTGCAAGAGATCTCTATTTTGGACACAATTTCTCCTATCGGGTAGAGTAGCAACACAGCTGCAACACCTCGGGGACGCATGAAATGTATAAAGCGCAGCTCACCCAAACACCTCAATTGGTGCAAAAGACATCTATCACACCCAGGCTACAGCAAGCACTTAAAGTGCTGAACATGCCGCTGCAGGAACTCACACATTTCATTCGTCAAGAATTAGAACAGAATCCGTTCCTTGAACTTGAAGACGAAGACGAGGCTACACCCACTACCGAAGAATTAGACCCAGCATCCGAATGGAACGAACGGGAAGAAAACCTTGATCGGGAAGATAATTCCGTTGATATTGATTGGGAAACTGCTTTTGAGGACCGTGTGTCTGTGAGTGAACGGACGAACTCCAGATATTCAGATGCTGATGAACCACCACCAGATGTAGCATACGAGTGTTCACTGCACGAGTATCTTGCTGAGCAGCTTGAGCTCGCCTCACCCGATATTATTAGATCCGAAACAGAGCGCGCGATCGCAGAATACATCCTTGGAAATCTCAACGACGATGGACAATTACAACTCCAACTGTTTCAAATCCCGTGCGAATTCTTAACAACTTTGGATTCAAAAGACCTTTCAGAAGAATTACACGCTGTTATTCAGAAGGGTCTACAAACAGCGGTAGCGGACAGTAACGTCCAATTTTCAGAAAAGTCCACGATCTCTGTGAAAAAGGTGGCGTGCACACCTATAGAAAGTGAAGGTCCGCCTATAAATCGCTTATGGAAAATTAGTGACGCAGAGAATCACAAAACTTATACGATCATCTATGAATGCTCGCCTTACAGTTACAAACCGACGCTGAACTTCTATCAACTCACTTTAGAAGATATTGCTGAAGCGATTGGCTGTGAAACAACACTTGTTGAAACGGTCCTTCGTGAAATACAAGATAACTTTGAACCCATAGGCATCGCACATCGAGATATAAGAGAAGCATTACTCATCCAGATTCGGAACCAGAAACCAGAAGATATACAAGAAGTCGCAAGGAAGTTGGATGTAGAGTTGGTAGGGTGTGAATATTTTTTAAAGAAAAAGGTGTCTGTACAACATCTCGCGAAAGAAATTGTTGAAAACTACTACAACACTTTTCTCAATCAACAATGGAATTGCCTCGCAGAAGCACTGAAAGTTGATATCACAGTTATTGACACAATCGTTAAATGGATAGGAAGGTTGTCCCTTCACCCGGGACGCCACTTCACTGACCCAACGATGCACTTGCTTACCAGAAGTTCACGTACAGACATCATTACCCCTGATGTGGAGATACAATACCTCAATGGAAAATATCAGGCGATCTCTGTAGATAACTACATACCTCGCTTACAGATGAATCCATACTATCTCAATCTAATGCGAAATCGCCAAGATACCTTAGATGTCAAGACAAAGGAATGGATTGAAAAACGCTATCGGGATGCAGCAAATCTGCTCAGCAGCCTCGCCCAGCGTGGTAGTACGATCGCTCGAGTTACCGAAGCGATTTTCGAGGTGCAAACAGAATTCCTAACAGAAGGCGCGAAAAGTATTAAACCTCTGACATTGAGAACGATAGCTGAAAAAGTAGGCGTCCACGAATCAACTGTCAGCCGAGTGACAAGCAATAAATATGTGCAAACGCCACAAGGTATGTATCCACTACGCTTTTTCTTTAGCAATGAATTGACAACGACACAAGGGGAAGCCGTCTCCGCTAAGCAAGTGAAAAACCTTATTCAAGAGATGGTTGGTGCTGAGACACCCACCAAACCGCTCAGTGATCAGGCGATTAGTAATGCCTTGAAAGTGAAAGGGGTCTTGTTAGCAAGACGGACTGTCCAGAAATACCGCGACGAATTAGGCATTCCAACATCGCGTGAAAGATCTGTTGTTCAGACCAGGACGCATAACTAATTGATTAGATTTTGGACGCGCGTGGATACGTTTTTGGGACTATTAAGCGATTTGCTCACCTCGAACTTAATTCGGGGGCTATATATAAAGAAAGGGGCTTGCCATGAAAGTAACCTATTCCGGGCATAATTTAAAAATTACCGATGATATTCATGCTTACATTTTAAAACGTGCCGACAAAATTGAATCCCGTTTTGGAGACATGCAGGAACTGAACGTCGTCCTCAAGTCTGAGAAGCATCGATTTGATGCCGAGATGATCGTGACAGCACCTCGCGTATCATTCTTTGCGAAAAGTGAAACGGATGAGATATTGTCCGCATTAGATAGCGCGGCAGACAAGATCGTTAGTCAGATCCGTCGGTACAAGGATAGAGTAAAAGATCGACGGCATAACGCACCACACCGCGAAGTGGTAGCACAACTCAATCCAGACGATGAAACAACGTCAACAGAAGTTGATGCATCTGATGATCCTGTCATCGTAGCGACACAAGAAAAATTTGCATCAAAACCGATGACCGTTGCGGAAGCCGCAACTGAACTCCACGCTTCAAATGCGGCGTTTCTGCTGTTTTTAAACGCTGAGACGCGACAGGTCAACCTGCTCTATGAAATGGCGCAAGGGACATACGGGTGGGTGGAACCACTCTTTGCCTAATGGTTATCGGTTATCGGTTTTCAGTTAAGAGGTTTCTTTGGAACGATCTCCGCCACTTAGAATATTTCAGGGCATCAATCAATTGTTACAGACCACTCTTAACCGACAACGGACAACTAACAACTGTAAATTGTAAATATGAGGAATGGTTATCGATTATCAGTTAGAAAAGGAAACTGTTCTTAAACGAAAATCTCTTAACCGATAACTGACAGTTAAAAAATGACAAATCTTCCGAAAATTTATGCCCCTCAAGAGATTGAGGGGAAGTGGTACCAATTTTGGCAAAAAAACGATTACTTCCACGCGGAGGCAACTTCTGACAAACCGCCTTACGCAATCGTGATCCCGCCGCCGAATATCACGGGGAGTCTGCATATCGGGCACGCGCTTGATAATACACTCCAAGATTGTTTGATCCGTTGGCGACGCATGCAAGGGTATAACGCGCTCTGGATGCCCGGCACCGACCACGCCGGTATCGTCACTGAACTGATTATGGAGCGAAAACTCGCCGAGGAAGGCACCAGTAGAATTCAACTCGGCAGAGAAAAATTCACCGAACGCATGTGGCAATGGAAAGCGGAATCTGCCGGCTACATCGTCTCACAACTCCAACAACTCGGTTGTTCCTGCGATTGGGAACGTGAGCGCTTTACACTTGATGAAGGGTTGTCGAAAGCCGTCCGCACCGCCTTTGTCAAACTCTATAACCAAGGACTCATCTATCGAGATACCTACATGGTCAATTGGTGCCCAGAGTGCAACACGGCTGTCAGTAACCTCGAAGTGGAACCCATTGAAGTAGATGGCAACTTTTACCACATCCGGTATCCGGTGAAAGATACCGATGTTGTCCTTGAAATTGCGACAACGCGCCCGGAAACAATGTTAGGCGATACTGCCGTCGCTGTACATCCCGACGATGAACGGTATCAACGCGTCATCGGAAAGACAGCACTCTTACCACTCTGTGACAGAGAAATCCCGATAATCGCTGATGCCTATGTAGATAGAGAGTTTGGTACCGGTGCCCTGAAAGTGACACCCGCACATGATCCCAACGACTATGAAATCGGTCTGCGGCACGAACTCGAACAGCGTACGATCTTTACGCAAGATGGACATATAAATGAAGAAGCACCGGAAAAATATGTCGGTCTATCCCGATCGGATTGTCGCAAACAGGTCGTGGAAGATTTAGAGAACTTAGATTATCTCGTCAAGATCGTACCGCATCGGCACGCCGTTGGACATCACGACCGGTGTGACACGATCATTGAACCTGCCATATCGCTGCAATGGTTTATGAACGTCCGCCCACTCGCGCAACGCGCTATAGAAGCGACCCAAAAAGGCGAAGTCAAGTTTATCCCCGAACGTGAAACGGATCGCTTCTACTATTGGATGGAGAACATCGAACCTTGGCCCATCTCACGTCAACGGTGGTGGGGACATCGACTCCCGATATGGTACTGTAACGCATGCGACGCGGTTACCTCCGCAATGGAAACACCGCAGGAGTGTGAGTGCGGTGCCTCTGATTTCCGCCAAGAGGAAGATGTCTTAGATACATGGTTCAGTTCCGGGTTGTGGCCCTTCTCCACCATGGGCTGGCCAGAAGAGACGGAAGAACTGAAAACTTTTTATCCAACCTCTGTGCTTGTAAGCGGGTGGGACATTCTTTTCTTCTGGATAGCGAGAATGATTATGTTAGGGCTCGGATGTATGGACAAGGTACCCTTCCGAACGGTCTATTTGCACGGGCTTGTCGCCGACGGAAAGGGAGAAAAGATGAGCAAATCGAAAGGAAACAGCATCGACCCGTTAGAGACAATCAATACTTACGGGACGGATGCATTCCGTTTCGCACTCGCAAACGCAAGCACCCCGCTCCCTTATGTCGCGCTCCCAGAATCGCAGATTGAGTCAGGTAGACGGTTCGCGAATAAAATCTGGAACGCTGCGCGGTTCATCCTTATGAATTTAGAGAAACATCCGATTCCCGCAGAGGCAGTGGAAACGCATCAAGAAACGCTTGAAATCGCGTGGATACAAAGCCGTCTCAGCCATACCATTAAAACAACAACCGATGCCTTGGAAAACTTCCGCTTCTATGAAGCGGCGCAAATACTCTACGCCTTCCTCTGGCATGAATTCTGTGATTGGTATCTGGAATTTACCAAACAACGGATCGCGCAAGATGAACCCACAGCACTTTGGGTCGCTGTAGACGTTTTGGAGCAGACAATGCGGCTCCTCCACCCGATCATGCCTTTTCTGACCGAGGAAATTTGGCAACAACTCCCATTGAATAGAACTCAGGGCGATAATTCAGTAACAATTGCCCCTTGGCCAACGCCAGCAGGCGAAGATTCAACCGCAGAAACCACGATGGCAACGCTCACGGAAGTGATTGAAAGTATTCGGAGCATCCGAGGCGAATTGAATGTTCCGATCGGCGCAGCTGTGGAAGTCCATATCCAATCGCCGAACACGGAAGTACGTGAACGCCTCGAAACGTATTTAGAACAGTACCTACCGGCTTTCACACGGGTAGCAGATATTACCATCGCTGAATCTTTGCAAAAACCGCCCGCTTCAGCTGAAGCAGTTATCGGGGAACTTGCCATCTATATTCCGCTTGCAGATGTAATTGATCTGGATGCCGAACACGCACGGCTCAGTAAACGACATCAGCAGGCAACGAAAGACGTCGCGGCAGCACAGAAAGCATTAGATAATCCAAACTTTATTCAGCGTGCACCAGAAAATGTTGTTGCCCAAAAGAGAGCACAACTTGAACGGCTTCTGACAGAGCAAGAAAAATTAGCACGGAGCCTCGCAATGCTTACCGAGTCAGGAAGTGAAAATGGCGATTGAAAATAATGACAACTGTTTTGTTTGTGGTATGAAAAATCCATTCGGGTTTCAGGTAAAACCTGAAATTATAGGTGGTGGCGCATCTGTTCGCATAGAATGTACACCCGCTGAACATTTGCAAGGTTGGGCAAACATTCTACACGGCGGTATCCTCAGTACGCTGTTAGATGAAGCGATCACCTACGTCGGCATAAGCACCTTTGATCAGCCAGCGGTAACAGCACAGCTCGAAGTCCGCTTTCGTAATCCCGCGCCAACTACTGTGAAACTCTTTGTCTCTGCCGAGCGTATTAAAGTTTCCAAAAGGTTGGTGGAAGCAAAAGCAGAGGTCACGCTCAGTGACGGCACCCTAATTGCTACCGGGACCGGTAAAGTCGTTCCTGTCGGTGAGAATTTTGCACCGAAAGTACCGACTCAGTCTTGAATTTTCAAGGTAAGTTAACCCGAGTTGCTACTAATGGGTTTGGTATGTTTGAAGAACCTTTTTCAGCACCTTTCTTCACCCCAGAGGGGTGGTATATCTATAGAAAATCGTGTGTTCAACCTCTTGCACTCCAGCGGAGTGCTATGTGAGTAAGTAGGTGGCAACTTAGGTTAAGTTAAAAAATCTGATGAGCAATCACAAACGTAGTCCCGTAATGAAATGGAGGGACGGCATTTGTCCATAAACTTTAGAGACATCAAAACCGTTGACACACCGCAAGGTAAGTTAAAGATTCTGATAAACAATCACAAACGTAGTCCCGTAATGAAATGGAGGGACGGCATTTGTCCAAAAACTTTAAAGACATCAAAACCCTTGACACACCGCAAGGTAATTTAAATTTAAGTTGGGACACCGATGTGCTTATCATTGGTAGTGGTGCTGCTGGATTACGCGCTGCCCTCGCTGCGAGTGAGCACGCGAATGTAACGTTAATTACCAAAACCACACTGACAGAAAGCAACACACATTATGCCCAAGGTGGGATCGCTGTTGCTATGAACCTTGATGATACGATCGCCTTGCACATAAAAGATACCACTGCTGCCGGGGCAGGGCTTTGTGATGCGGGTGCTGTTGAGATGATGGTATCTGAAGGCATCCCACGCGTTGGGGAACTCTTGGATTGGGGGGCGAACTTCGACTGGGAAGGAACGCTACCACGCTTTACACAAGAAGCCGCCCATAGCCGCCGTCGGATTGTGCATAAAGGCGACGCAACCGGACGTGAAACAACCGATGTCCTCATTCAGCGCGTACTCAATACAGAACGCATCCACGTTCTGCAAAACACATTCGCGATTGATCTACTAACGGACGAGGGTGTTCCGGAAAAACGAGAAGCGGGTGTCACATGCTACGGTGTCACAGCAATTGTAGAGGAACAGGTCGTCTGTATTCGTGCCAAAGCCACTATCCTCGCAACTGGCGGACTTGGGCGACTCTATCCGTGTACCTCTAATCCTAAAGTCGCAACGGGTGATGGATTCGCTACAGCATGGCGGGCCGGATGCGAAATGATAGATATGGAGTTCGTCCAATTCCATCCAACAACACTCTTCTTAGATGGGGCACCCAACTTCTTGATCTCCGAAGCAGTTCGTGGTGAAGGCGGTAGACTCTTGAACATCCGCGGCGAACGCTTTATGGGCAAATACCACGAGAAAGGCGAACTCGCGCCCCGCGATGTTGTGAGCCGTGCTATCCAAATCGAAATGGATTTGACAGGGTTCCCTTGCGTCTATCTTGATATTACGCATAAACCCAAAGAATTTATCCTTGAGCGATTTCCAACCATCTCTGATACCACAAAACGCTATGGATTAGATATTAACGTTGACTTAATCCCTGTCCGTCCTGGGGCACACTTTATGATGGGCGGGATCCGGACGAATACCGATACACAAACAAATCTCAAGGGGCTTTATGCCTGTGGAGAAGTGGCGTGTACGGGTGTTCACGGTGCCAATCGTTTGGCAAGCAACTCGCTTCTGGAATGCCTCGTTTATGGTGCGCGTGCTGGCACAAATGCCACAGTATTTGCCAAATCCCAACCTGACCATCCACCAGACATACCGCTTCCGAGTAACGTAGGGGCATCGCTTGCATCAATCGCTGACGCAGCGGCGGAAACGCATACAGAAGCCACGAAAATTGCGGTACAGGAGGCACTCTGGGAAAATGTTAGCATTGAACGAAATGGCGAGGGCTTGCAAAAAACCCTCGCCGAATTACAAGACTTAGCAACAGATTTAGGAGACCTGCTAACAAGTCCCGAGCTAAAAGATATAGCGACGATCGAAACAGTTAACATGCTCAATGTCGCCGTGATGATAACCGAGTCTGCGCTGACTCGAACAGAGAGTCGCGGTGCCCATTACCGCGCCGATTTTCCGACACAAGATGATACCGCTTGGCAGCGCCGGGTTCTCATTACGCGAGACAGCCCATTAGAAGTGATCCCGTTTTAAACGATTGATGTTTAAAAACCCTCTAACTGCTTTTGTTTTAACTCCGTTGCCGAGTTTACTGCCGGAGGTTTATCGGTTTCCCGATAGATTTCGACATAATTATCGTAGCTGTTGATAACCTTCTTGATATGAAGCCGTGTCTCACGGATAGTGATCTTCTCAACAAATTCGTCAATATCCTTAATATTTTTCGTTGACACCCATCGCTCCATCCGCCCGGGACCGCCGTTGTATGCACCAATGACGTGCATTATATTACCAGCAAACCATGAATTGAGTTCGCCGATATACTTCGTTCCCAGCCTAATGTTAATATCGGGTTGTTTAAGCATTGAAGTCCGGAACCGTCGGATGTTGACTTTCTGTGCGAGTTCTCGTCCAGTCGCAGGCATAATCTGCATTAACCCAATCGCACCTGCCCAACTCACTGCCTCAGCGTTATAGCGGCTCTCTTCCAGAATCATAGCCGCAATTAAGAAAGTATCAACATTATAAATTTTGGCATACTTCTCAACGGTGTCGGCATAGTAACGCGGATAAAGTTTGTGATGGAGTTTCTCCAAATCTGCGCGTGTAGCATTTGTAAAAGCAGCGTTCTCAAGTGACTGTTCAGTTACTTCCCGCGCTTTATCGTACATTGCGAGTCCTTCGTAACAGGCAATCAGATCATAAAAACACTTTCGTTCAGAGATAGCATTTGTGTTAATATGCTGAGTCAATTGGGGGATAGCGTCCTCATAAAGCTTAAGTTCCATCAACATTAACACCTGTGATGGGCACTCTTCACGCACGGGTAGTTCCGCATCCTGAATGGCTTTTGGTTCCAATTCGGAGCCAGTAATCCCCAAAATCGCCTTCGCCCTTGCGGAGTAATACCAATAGCGTGCCTCTGCCACCTCTTTGTATAGTTTTTGTGCAAGCGCAGGCTTGTTTTGACGTTCCCGTATCTTCGCCATCCAGAAATGCGCGCCCATTGCATAGCGATTTCCAGGGAAATGTTCTTTCAATCCTTTAAAAGCGTTGTAACTTTCCTCATAGCGACGTTCGTCAAAACGCTTCCAACCCGTTCGCCATGCTGCAAGATCGGCGTAAGGACTTTTCGGTGCCACGTCAGTTAAGCGCGAGTATGCCTCAAGGGCTAACTCCGATTTCCCTTGTTTTTCTCGAATCTGTGCAATGTTGTATAAGGCATCATCAATCAAGGCATCCTCAGGGTAGGTCTTCACAAAATTCTCAAGTCGGCTGACAGCTGTTTTCAGGTGCCCTTTTTGTCGATAGCATTGTGCAAGCTGATAGGTCGCGCGTATTATATATTCATTTTCCCCACCGAGCGTGATTACACCATTAAACTTCTTAATTGCCGTGTTGGGCCACTTACGCCCCTGATAACTCCGTCCGATGAGATAAAGCGCGTGTGCACGTAAATTCAAATCCGAAGTTTTGGGGACTAATTCAAATTCTCTGACAGCGGATTGCCATTGTTTGTTAGAATAGAACACCAGCCCACAATTAATCCGGTCAGCTGGAGTCAATTTTAGGGATTTATATCCCCTGACCAACTTTTTCAATCTACCGAGTGAATCTTCAGCAACACTATATCCGTGTTTTTCCTTAATGAGTTCGCGATAAGCGTCAAATGCAGCAGAAACATCCCCTAACTCCTCATTACAACGTGCTAAGACGAAGGCTGCTTCTCTGGCATATTGCGGCTTCTCAACGAGGTCTACTACGTACGACTTGGCTGCTTCGTACGCCTTCTGCTCCAAGTGAAGCTGCGCCAAAGCCCATTTTGCTTCCGAAAGATAAAAACTCGTCGGATAGTCCCTGACAAGTTGTGTGTACCACTTTATCGCACGTTCTCTATTGTTCATACCTTCATAAAGTTGAGCAAGACGATAGACCGCACAATCTGCCAACGGATAACTCTGTGTAGCGACCCGCGCGTAGTGTCCAACTGCTTTCGGGCGATTCCGTAACTTCTCATAGTTATAACCGAGAGCATGATGAATCTTAAGTTTTTCCGACGCAGGTAAATCAGTTTTCAATAAACCTTCCAGTTTTGAAACTGCGCGCCTGCGGTTACCCTTGTCAACGAGCGCAAAGGCCTCTTCCCAAGCCGCACCGCGTGCTTCATCAGCGAAAACCACTGTTCCGGCAGCGAAGCAGCTATAAAACAACACAAGCATTACCCCCAAAAATTTGGGGCCCAAATTTTTTGGAATTATAATGGAATTTAATACAATGCTTGGGTTCGCTTTTTTGCGGGACTTGATTCGGTCTCTGCTAAAAAGTTTTAGATGTTTCATTTCAACCTTCTTTGAGTTCTCCTGATATTATAGTAAAACCGAAAAATAAATCAACACTTTACAAAATAATAAACCTACCCCCAATGCAGGCTGGGTTTGGAACCCAGTCTTCTATGAATGTCTCGTTAATTGTAGGTTTTACTATAGTTCGCATAGATATATAGTAAAATATAGGACTATTTCTTTAGACCAAAAGATTGATGGGATTACGAACCCTATCAGCAATAGAGAGGGTTGGTATCCCCTAAAAAGTCTATACGCTTCATATTTTACCATAATAGAAAGACGATGGATTTTCTATTCCTATTCCATATTGTAACGTTTATTACCAGCGAAAAGCAACAAAAAAGTGAGCAATGATAGCAGGATTCACGAACGACAGAAATCACTTGCCAAATTTCAGGCTATTATGTTACACTTAATTTGTACTTAATGGACCGCAGAATTTAGATTGAAAGTGCATCTTAAGAAGTAAGGAGAAACCTAATGGAAATTGTAGCACTTGGAAATACAGGTTTAAATGTTTCACGGCTTTCGATAGGCACCGGATCCAACGGTTGGAATGGTCGTTCAAACCAAACGGATTTAGGGTTTGAAACATTCCGAGACCTACTGCTATTTTCTTATGAGAAAGGTGTAACGTTTTGGGATTCCGCCGATCAGTACGGAAGTCACCCACATGTCAAAGCAGCACTCGAGGATCTACCGCGAGAAAGTGTCACTATTACCACAAAGACAACATCCCGCACGCGGGAGACCGTGGAAGCAGATGTGAAGCGGTTTCTCAAAGAAATCGGTTCTGATTATGTGGATATTGTGCTGCTCCACTGCCTTACACAGGTAGATTGGCCACAACGCTATCCAGACGCAATGGAAGCACTCGTCCGCTGTAAGGAGCAGGGCTTAATCCGGGCGCACGGTGTGTCTTGCCACGACTACGGCGCATTCCAAACATCCGCAATGACTGAATGGGTGGATGTCGTCTTAGCGCGAATTAATCACGCCGGTGTTAGTATGGACGCATCACCCGCGGATGTCATCCGAACGATGGAGCAGATGGCGTTTGCTGGCAAGGGTATTTACGGGATGAAAGTCTTAGGCATGGGAAAATTGGCACAAGACGCAGAAGCACAAAGCGAAGCGATCGAATTCGTGATGCGCCTCCCTTGTGTCCATGCCATGACGATCGGCATGACCTCAGAGCGTGAGGTGGAAGCGAACGTCGCCGTTATCAACGAATTGTCGGAGAAAGGCTTATAGAAGTTTCTTATCGTTTGTAAAGGTGTCGCGAGGTGCCCCGCTTTGTCGGCTAACAGCAGGGCAGCTCGCGTTATTTATCGATCAGACACTAACATCTCCGTTCACCCGCGAAACCTATAGATCATATCAAAAACAACGATCGTCTAAACAGGACAATCGTAGCAACACATCCTATTTAAAAAATGGAAAAATACGAAATCGTTATCGGTTTAGAAATCCACGCGGAATTATGTACAGAAAGTAAACTCTTCTGCAACTGTGCTTATACGTTCGGGGCATCAGCGAACGATTGTACGTGTCCCATCTGCTTAGGAATGCCGGGGACACTGCCAGTTATTAATAGACGTGCCGTTGAGTTTGCGGTCCGAGCAGGGTTGGCAATGGATTGTGAAATTACCGCTTCCAGTAAATTTGATCGGAAGAACTATTTCTATCCAGACCTACCCAAAAACTATCAAATCTCGCAATATGACATCCCGTTGTGTCAAAACGGACAGGTAACGTTTGAATTTAACGGAGAACCCCGAACGGTTGCGCTCCGTAGAATCCATCTTGAAGAGGACGCAGGAAAATCCGTTCACGCCGAAGTTACAGGCGATCCGACGCGTAGTTTCATGGACTTCAATCGTGCCGGTGTACCCCTTCTCGAAATTGTGAGTGAACCGGAACTGCACTCCCCTGAAGAAGCGATTGCCTATTGTCGCGCTGTTAAGGAAATTTTGGAATATATTGAAGTTAGCGATTGCAATATGGAAGAGGGGAGTCTGCGATGCGAACCGAACCTCTCGCTGCGTCCCAAAGGCAGTAAAGCGTTAGGCACGCGGACAGAGATCAAAAACAAGAACTCGTTTCAGGAACTCATCGATGCAATGGAGTATGAGGTGAAACGGCAAGCGCGGATTTTAGATGCCGGTGAAGAGGTCGTCCAAGAGACGCTCCTATTTGACGCAAGCACTGGCAAAACTGTAGCGATGCGAGGCAAGGAAGAGGCTGATGACTATCGTTATTTTCCTGAACCCGATCTCGTTCATGTTCAGGTAAGTGGCGAATGGATTCAAGAAATCCAACCGACGCTCCCTGAACTTCCAGCGGCACGTCGTGAACGTTTTATCACGGATTACGACATCTCCGCTGAAAACGCTGAATTCCTGACCGCTACCCGGCATCTCGCCGAATTCTTTGATGAAGCTGCGCAACTCAGTGGTGAACCTACTACCTGTGCAAACTGGATTATGGGAGACCTCACCCGACTCCTCAACACAGCAGAAATTGAGATCCAAGATTCAAAGGTTACACCCGCACACCTCAACGAACTCATCCAACTGATTGACAACGCGACCATCAGCGGTAAAATCGCCAAATCCGTTCTTGACGATGCCTTTGAGACTGGCAAAATGCCGAAAGAGATTGTCACGGAAAAAGGTTTAGCGCAAATTACGGACACCTCAGAGATAGAAGCCATCGTCTTACAGGTCGTAGAGGAGAACCCCGGTCCCGCCCAAGATTATCGCGACGGCACAAAGAAAGCCATCGGCTTCCTTGTAGGGCAGGTGATGCGCGCCACTCGCGGAAAGGCAAACCCACAACTGGTGAACCAAATCTTGGCGCGAGTGCTATCCGCTGAGTAACAAATTTTGGTGGCGCAATGCACATAGAGAACCTGAAATACAAAGACGAAACTTGGGATCTTCAGCATGCTGATACCAAAGAATACACGCCCTGCTTCCACACGTACCCGGCAATGATGATTCCGCAAATCGCGCGGAAAAACTTCTGGCAGCGTATGGAACAGAAAACGGATGGCTCCTCGATCCGTATTGTGGAACTGGTACTTCTATGGTTGAGGCATCTCTATTCGGTATGCATAGTGTTGGATGTGATATTAACCCACTTGTGCCGAAGAAGAACAGCCCTTCCAATATTGCCGGTGAACCTCTACAATGATGCAGGAAGAAAACATCGTCATCTGCCAAAGGACGACACGTAATCACAACTTATAAAACGCTAATTAACCAGAATCCTATCTAAATCCGGCGAAAACCCGATTTTTTGACCAACAACTCGACTCCGAACCTAATAGAGAAGGCACGAGTTGTTGATCAAAACGGAAAAATCGGAGCAAAACCCAATATTGAAAATAATGACAGTAGGACAAATCACTCTCACGTCCGTAACAAAGCAGTTCGGCGATACCATCGCGGTTAACGATGTGTCACTACAAATAGAGGGCGGGGAATTTTTCTCGCTACTCGGACCGAGCGGGTGTGGAAAAACGACAACGCTACGCATCATCGGTGGGTTTGTGTATCCCACCGCTGGGGATGTCCACATCAACGGCGAATTGATGGCGGAAACGCCACCTTATCGCCGTCCAGTTAACACTGTTTTCCAAAACTACGCACTGTTCCCCCACAAAACAGTTGAACAGAATATAGCGTTCGGACTGCAAATGAAAAAGGCATCGAAATCAGAAATCTCAGATGCAGTTGAACGTTCACTGGATTTAATTCAGCTGCCCGGATACGGGGATCGAAAACCAGACGAACTCTCCGGTGGCGAGAGACAACGTGTAGCACTCGCGCGGGCGTTAATCAACGAACCGACCATCTTGTTGTTAGATGAACCCCTCTCCGCACTCGACCTGAAACTCCGAAAACAGATGCAATTAGAACTCAAAGCGTTGCAACGCAAGGTCGGCATTACCTTTGTTTACGTTACACACGACCAAGGCGAAGCGTTGGCACTGTCAGATCGCATGGCAGTGATGAATGACGGGAAAATCCTTCAGATCGGAACGCCCTCCGAAATCTACGATTTACCACAGAACCGTTTCGTCGCAGACTTTATCGGCACCTCCAATTTCCTTGAAGGTACACTTGTCAGTGAAAATGAAATCATGTTGACAACGGAACCCTCGCTCAAGATTATCTGCTCGCCAAACAGCGATATGCCGCCGAACACGCCTGGCACCGTCGCTATTCGCCCAGAACGTTTCGACTTACGGACGACACCGGACCCTGATATCCCTAATGTCTTACGCGGTGTGATCCAGGACGAAAGTTACCTCGGCACGACGCTGCAATACACCGTACAGACCGATTACCCGACACCCCTCATCGCTCATCAACAGAACACAGGCACACACGAGAAGCGTCGCTTTCAACGCGGCGATACTGTCTATCTGCAATGGGCTCCTAAAAATGCGATTATCTTAAAAAGTGATGAAGCCTAACCGCCAGACAACGGCAGCCTAACCTTCCCGTTATCACGTTGTTGCGAGGTTAAGAAGCCGATAATAATCTGGACCACTTTGTAACCTTCACTCCCAGGCGAAGCCGGTTCCCCGCCTTCTGCAACAACACCGACTAACTCTCGAACCCCAGCAGGGATACCCGTCATATCCCATGTCGGTGCCTCAATGGTCTCGACAGTATCGTCTTGATGGAGTGTCGCACCTTTGTCACTGATGAGGATATAACCGTTGGTGCCAACAATCTCCACACGGAATCCAGAGAGCGTCGTCTTTGGACCACCAGCATAATAGCCGCGCACACCGTTCGCAAAGTGAATATATCCGTGCGCCGATGGCTCCGTGGCTGGCACATGTCCACCATCGCCTTTGTACTCACTATAATCCTCATAACCGTCTTCCAATTCGGCAGAGACCCACTCTGGATCCGAATCAGCGAAATAACAGATGGCATCAACGAGGTGTGTTCCGTTCCGGAAAAGCATTGCGCGTCCGCCGCTCAACGTACCGATAACATACTGGACATCTCCGATGCGTCCACCTCCGACAATCACATCATGCGTATGCCGCCATAACGGTTGCCACCGGCGGGTGTGGTCGATTGATAGAATCGTGCCGTTTCGCTCGGTTGCCTCTATCATCCTGTCCGCATCTTCGACACTCGTTGCCATAGGTTTTTCACAGAAGATACCCTTTACACCCGCATTCGCCGCGTCAACAACGAGATCGGCGTGTCGATGGTCAGAGGTAGCCACTGTTACGACATCTAAATTCTCAGCATCAAGCATCTCCTGATGGTTGGTATACAGAGAGATGTTGCCCCAATTATCCTGATATTTCTCTTTGAAAGCATCTAAGGTGCTCTGAACGAAATCGCAGCCAGCGGCTAATTCAACGTTCGGCATCCCGATTATCCCTGATGCATGTGTCGTGCCGATACCACTACAACCAATAACGCCTACACGTAAATTTGCCATGTCCATATCCTCCCTGTAACTTCAAACAACGGAAAACTGAAAACAAGATGGCTATAAAATTCACAGTTTTGTCACGGAACGATTATATACCGTGCCGAATTAGAAGTCAAATTTTTTGTCAGGGTCATGCAATTATAGGTTTTTTGTGTTGTCCTTTTCACTGCAATAATACTTAATATATGTTATGTTAAATCCAAAGTCGCAGAAATATTCGCAGCATTTCGCTAGATTTCGCAGCATTTCGTAAGGAGGTAACCATGAACACAAAACACCATCGCTGCATCTGAAGATTTTCTCACCGGATCCTGAAAAAAGATGTCTAACCCAATAACCTCTTATAGTAAAATCCGAAAATAAGTTTACGGTTCATCAGGGAACAAACACCCTACTACTGCTGGCGAGGATTGTATCCTCGCCATTTTGTGAGTGTATAGGTAATTGAGGGTGGTGCATTATTTGAAACGTTAGGATATGCGACCACCGTAGGGGGTTTTTGCTTGGGCGTTTCTTCAAGGTTCCCACGCCCTTTGCCAGATCCGCTATCCGTTCACCTTACGGGTTGGGAGACCCAACCCCTACGAGTCATATTTATGCACCACTCTCAAGTAATTATAACCCAAGTTGCTACTAACAAATTTTGAGCGTTTCAACACAGTTTTCAGGCACTTTCCCCACCCCAGAGGAGGGTTTTGCTTGGGGTATTTGCTTGGGTGTTTCTGCGGATTTCTGCGGATTTCCTCAATATATCTATAGAAACTCTTGAGTCCCGTAGGGACGGTATCTTTGTAGAAAAACGTTACCTCACAAATCTAAGCCCCGTAGGGGCGGCATTTACAGAAACCTCTCAAAAATGTTGTGGAAAATCCTAAATTGACACCTATGGTTCGGTTAGGAAACCGCACTTACCGGACCTGGGAAAACATAGAATTACCCAAATATTTTATTAATCCTCATTAGGGGTGCTATTGCTTCGCAGTGAGAATGCATAGGTAGCAACTTAGGTTAATTATAGAATCTACTATAAAATTGAATAACCCTGAATTTTTTGTCGGAGATCAAGAGGGAATTCAGCAAAACGATTTGATATGAACCTCACATTTTGGTAAGCTATATAGGCAAAATTAACGAATTCTTGATAGAGAGGAAAAAAATTATGGCAAGAATAGTTGCCAATCCAGGGATCCTTGGCGGAAAGCCAATTGTTGAAGGCACACGTTTGAGCGTAGAGCACATATTGGAATTATTGGCGAGCGGTATGTCACACGAAGAGATTATTGAGGACTATCCGCTTTTAACGGAAGAAAGCATTCGAGCAGTGCTCGGCTATGCGGCAAAAGCCCTCCGCAACGAAATTTTTATTCCCATCGTCTCAGACCGGGACGGCGATTCTTAACGATGCTCCCACCACTTGTTGCTGATGTCAACATTGCTTCTCGGGTTGTTCGCTAACTCCTCTTTGCTCCAGCGGAGCAATATGTCTATAGAGTCAGATGGAATTCCTTCTTGCACTCCAGCGGAGTGCTATGTCAGAACCACGTAGAAGATGCTTTGATCTATTTGGTGTCAAAAACTTTACACACTCACGTTCTGACGTTCTGAGATTAATTTCAAAAGAGAAAATAAAAAGTTGGACGATATTATCAGCATCGTTGGCAGGGAGTTTCGGTTACTTCTCCTGAGGTAGTCCCTGCCCGACCAACCGAAACTGGAAACAATGCCAAATTTAACAATGCGAGACCGATTATAATGACTGAAAACCAAATTCAAGAAAAAGTCCTTAAGTGCCTGCAACGGTACACCGAGCATGTTTTAAAAAAAACAAGTTTTGGGCAAAAGTGGGATTTTGTGGAGCAACATCTAATTCGGTTTGGTCGTGATCGGATAGGACGCGCAGATATTACTCTACTGATCAATGGTAAACCGTTCATGATTGTGGAATGCAAAAGACCGAGGGTTAGCCAGACGGAGATCGGGGAAGGTAAAGAACAATTGGAGTCCTATCTCAACGCGTCAAGAGCAAATTTAGGTATCTTTGCTAACAACGATGATCCCCAAAAATGGACGTATTACGATAATAGCAGCGGATTTGATAAGATTGACCGTTCAACATTTTGGAAAAAAATAGGCGCAGCATTCGACACCAGACGCGACATAGAAAAAAAGGCACAACAACAAAAACAGCAGCGTATT
>JAGFCB010000302.1 GCA_022394775.1 Candidatus Poribacteria bacterium | reverse complement strand
TAAGCAATATTAAATAATAACTTACCAATTTATAGAGTTTTGAGTTATACTGTGTGTAAATCTATCTCACAAGGAGTGTCTTAATTGATGATTTACGCAGCACTTAACGATGCCTTGGCTGTTGAACGTCTTGATGTTGCGCTTTGTGAAGCGACACAACCGAAATGGTATCGGCGTTTACTGATTATCAAACTTAGTGGTGTTGAGCGTATACCCGTTCCGAAACTGGCAAAGATGTTTAATCTTTCTGATGAGAGTGTTAGGACTTATATTCATAAATACAATAGCTCTGGTTTAGATGCGTTGATACCCAAGAGTCCTCCGGGGCGTCGTGGTAAAATCACACACTTTAGCAAATCCGACTGGAATCGACTTCTTGAGCAAACGCCGAATCAATACGACAAACTTCAGACGGACTCTCGACACTGGACGCTTGAACTGATAAGAGTTTATCTCAAAGCGTATCACGAGATTTCGGTCACACCGCCAGCTATCCATCTGGCTTTACGACGGATAGGCTACCGAACCGGTCGAAGCAAACTGCGTGTTGGCAGTCCGGATCCAGACTATCAAGCCAAACGCACCTAACTGACGGAGTTGACAAGTTTGCCAAAACGGGAGAGTTGACGAGCGAGGCGACTCGGTTGATTCTCCCGGACACCCAACTTCGGCGTTTAGGTCTTGTGGCACCTGAGACTGAAAAAAAGACGGCTCGCCTGTTTTTCTTTGATGAAGCTAATGTGTCTTGGTGTCCCAACAGTGGACGCATTTACCGACAGCAAGGCACGGAATATAAGGTCAACACCCCCGGCAAAAACCAGCGGAAATATCTCATCGGTTCCTTAGAGTATCCTTCGGGTGCCGGCTTGTATGAAATCTATGCCAATAAAACCCATCTTCAGATGAAAACACATTGGCAAAATCTAATGGATATGTATCCTGATGAGTTGCTGTGTGTCGTCCGCGATAATGCTTCGAGTCATACAACGGCAAAACTTGACGATTTCTTGATTCATCACAAAGACCGATTGCGTTTAGTCCCGATGCCGACATATAGTCCGCATCTGAATCTCATTGAGCGATTGTGGCATCTGATGCGAGATCAAATCAACAGGAGTTATTTTTTCAACAGTTTCTCTCAACTCTGTGAAACTGTCATCGGGTGGCTTGATAGATTACCTTTTTCACGATTCCAATCTTTGATGGGGATTCACGAATCAGAGCAACTCCAGCAGAACCTTATGTAAAAACTCAAAATGTATACTTAAAATTGCTTA
>JAGFCB010000202.1 GCA_022394775.1 Candidatus Poribacteria bacterium | reverse complement strand
TAGGTTAGTTCGGTTATAGACTTCTCCCTGAATAACCGAGTTGTTGCTTATTGCAACGCTTTTATTTCACCCCATGTCGTTGTGAGTTTACCAGTCGCTGTGACATTACCCCGAAGGTGCGTGATACGTAAAGTCGTAACATCACCGTCTAAGGATACGTCTTGAATCTGGTAGTAGTAGACGACATTGGGTTTCGCAGATTTGTCGCTCCACTCGTAAGCTGTACGCTCACTCGTGGTGCCTTTACCTGCTTCAAAATGAACTTTCGTGAACTCACCGTTTCGGGTCTCGCTACGGAGGATGTTGAATCCTGCGTTGTTCAACTCAGATTCGGTGATCCAACGGATAACGATTTCGCCAGTGTCTTTCATCCGTTCCGGACGGAACTTCGACAACGAGACAGGCAGCGCAGAACCCACAGTCATCCCTGGGGAACTGATGTCCGTAGAATGCCCGTAATGCGTCCGGTCTTTGATCCGATTGAGTCGAGGATCCATATCGGAAGAAATCCAGGACCATGCTTTCGTCCCATCCTTGTCTACGATTCCAGTTTTACGTGAGATCGAAACACGGACACGGTCTTCTGTCACGCCGTTCGGCAGTTCCCAAGCGAGATCTTCGAAGGACTGGGCATCCGCACGGCGGCTTTTCAGTGTAGCGGGATCCGCGAGGTTGCCAGCCACATCAATGGTCACGTGTTTCGCTGCATCGCCTTCGTGCGTCTCCGCCTTCAGCGTCAGATAGAAACCGTTTGAATTCAGGAGCTTCTCACCAACACCTCTACGAAGATCCCAGACACGTGCGTTCGGAAGGTTCGTGGTGTGGCGATTCGATGTCGAAGCGATGAGGAACGTCTGACCCGGCGGGATCTTACCATCAAGATCAATCCGTTCGGACAATTTGTTGCCATCATATTCTTCTCCATCAGCATCCAAGTTGTGGTTCACGACGAAGAGCGACCAGTTGTCCAGATTGATACCGACAGTATTAGACATGTTCTGTAGTTCAATCCACTGCGGCAGATTACGATCAGCACTATACATAACTTCGCTGATAATAACTGACTGCTTGGCTGTATCACCTGTCCTCACGAGCGCACCACCCTGACTTAGATCCGTGCCCATGTTTGGATACCCCGGTGTTCCACCGTTCTGAGCGGTGTCAGCGGCATTTCGCTTATAGCCAATACCGGTCCAAGGCGCAGCACGCATCGCAACTTGGTCATCTTTCTTATCACCATGCGTTGTGCCTGTACCGACCACGCCCGTATGCTGACGGTAGTGAACCTCGCCTTCTGAAAGTCGGTTCTTATCAGAGACCGGACCACCAAAATTGCGTAGGGGCCAGAGGTTCGAGAAGAAAGCGGCTTCATCAACTTTCAGGTTACTGTGATAACCCGCAACATCCTTGACGGTTTCATGATCCCCTTTGCTTTGGTCGGTCCGCAGAAGCAAGACGAATTCGTCGGCAGGTAACTCGTTGGCAAAGCTCTTCACAAGATACCGCACAGGATGATCCGCAGGAACGCCACGTGCCTGATTCGCATCATTTTTCATCACGTTATAACCCGGTGCCAATGGGTGATTAGGATCATCGGCTGGATCCGTGCTGGTGACCAGTAGGATGCCATCTTTACCAATCCTCTGAGGATCCGGAATTTGTGGCAAGACGACGACAGATTTGCTGGTCTTCGCAGCCGTGATGATCTCCAACTCCCAATCTTTAAAGTTTTGGACCGTATCCGACGTAACACGGATTTCAATCCACTCGTAGTCTTTCTTGGCAGTCGGGAAGTTTCCGACCTCATTGATGATAGCCGTCTTCAGGTCGAGCGTATCTGTATCAAGAACTTTCACACCAGCGCGTTCCTTAGCACCGGGTGTGCCTTGATGATTGGTCAGATAGGTTTCCGATGAGGTCGACCAACGATTATTCTGCCAACCGGGTTCGCCGGTGTTATTTCTGTAGAAAGAGACGAACGGAACGTCCGCTGTTTCAGGATTACCATCATTGGAACCGTTTTTGCCAAGACCGGTAAACGCCCAGCCAACACCGACAACATTACTGAGTCGGTCTAACAAGACCTCATCCGTAGGTGCACCGGTCGGGAATCCAGCGGGATGCCCCGCTTTTGTGCTGATCGTGATCCCGGACACCGGAACTTTCAACTTGTTGTGGACTTCGATCCATTGATGTGCGATTTTGGCAGCCGGATCACCCGGTGTAGCGGTGTTAAGAGCCGCCATGACTTCAGTGATAACAACATCGCGCGCACCGATATCACGTTTTGCGGATGCGTCTGTCGTGCCGTCGGCTTTTTTACCGTTACCATCGGGATCATCGTTATCGTGATCGACTTGCGGTGTTTTCGCGCGCGTCACGTTGATGGTACCGCCACTAAAGAGAAGCGCTTCAAGATCAGGCATCCCGTTCCATGTTACGGATGTAACACCTGATGGAAGTCCCATAACGTCAGAACGTGCGATAACAAGGTAAGTCTCGGCAGGAATTGACAGCCCTGACAGAATATTATCGGCATCAGTAGGTGAACCCCCCACAGGTGCTGATGTTGCCCTCACTGTGAAAGTCGCACTTGTTTCAACATTCACATTAGGGGTAGCGGCGCTATCTGACACTACGCCTGCTGCAACTGTGACTGTTACTTCCGTAACGTCGTAGTTGATTGTGATTGTGCCAGTGACATCGCCATCATCAGATACCGATACCGATATTGTACCGCCAACGACTTCAACGTCATCGTCCTCTAATGCGTCGTAACTAACAGAACCTGAATCATCGGCGAAGTCGAAAGAAACTGGCAAAGTGCGACCACTTTGTGTGCCAGCGGTAATCGTTACGGTTGGTGGTGTGGTATCAACCGTATCCGCTGCGGCGACAGTAATATCGATTGACTGTGCAGCACTGCCGTTCATAACGTCATCCATCACGGCACCCGCATCAACGCTAACTGTGACCGTGGATTCAGCTGTCGGTGTAAATGTTACCACGCCTGTTGCGGCATCATAGGTGTGTCCGAGTACACTTGGGTCACTACCCGTAACAGTTTGCGCAACGGTAATTTCACCAGCGGCAACGGCTTCGCCCGTATCACCACCGCTAATTGTGACTGTAGCCATAGCGGCTTGACCGGCTTTTACGGTGCCAGTAGGTGGTGCAATCATTACCACCGGAGCGGCGCGATCTACACTGACCATTACATCAGCAAGTTCAATCTTCACCGCACCTGATGTAGACGTACTAACCGTTATTGTAGTATCGGCTGTAGCATCAGCGTCAGGTGTGATCGTCAACATATTGTTAGCGTAACCGACGACAGTAGGGCTCTGGACAACACCGGCAGCCGTAGCTTCCATAACACTGAAATCAGAAGCCATCAAGGTTGGCACCGTTGCTGGTGCAGTCGCGCTTATCGTCACGACAACATTCGTGCTACCATTTACCTTGGTTGGTGATGCTACAGCCGATACTGCGGTAGGTGAAACTACATCAATATCGATTGAAGCTGCAGCATTGCCGTTCATAACATCATCCATCACGGCATTTGCATCAACGCTAACTGTGACCGTGGATGCAGCCGTCGGTGTAAATGTTACCGTACCTGTCGTAGGATTATAGGAGGGTAAGAGCACACTCAAAGCACCACCAACATCTTGTGTAACCGTAATGTCACCAACTTCAACGGCTTCGCCCGTATCGGCACCGGTAACTCCGATCATGGCTGTAGTGGGCTGACCGGCTACTACGGCATCAGTAGGTGGTGTAATCTCCACCATCGGACCGCTGCGATCCACTGCGACAGAAACTTGAGTGAATGTGATCTTCGCCATACCCGCCGTAGACGGTGCGATTGTCACAGTCGAGTCAACATCCAGGTCTTCAGGCGTAATCGTTAGCGCACCAGTGTCCTCATCTACCATAGGCGTTAGTGTAGTGTCACCTTCCATGACTGTGAAATGGCTTGCCATCAAGCCCGTTGGAACAGTATCCGCTGTCATAGCAGCAGCTAGCGACACCTCAATATCAGTACCGGCACCAACTTTCGTTGGAGCTGAGGGAGTCACAGCAACTGGACTTGAATCTTTAACCAGCGTGAATGTTTCGATCATCGATGCCTGACTTGCACCACCATCGACAACAATATCAGCACCCAATGGATCATTATCAGGTCGCAGACTTTCCCGCAGACCGTATCCAATATTTCCGTTCACTTTGATTATAAGGTGAAACTTTTCGTCATCCTCGTCTGCCGTACCAGTGGGCATAGCATCCGCAGGTATAGTTAATGGCACCACAAACTTGGTACCAGCATCTGGCTCCGTGCGAACAACCGTACCCAAGAGAATCTGATCGTCTCCTGGATTGGACGTGACGAGCGCAGTAGTGCCAGTAGTGTCAGTGACTATTGCACCCAGAGCTGGAGTTGTTCCTGAATTGTCCCGGATCACGACAGTAAAGTTATCTACTCCCAACAAAGAAGCGGACGTCGTTAAATCCTCAACAACTTCGGTTTCAGTTGCTGAAGTACCAATAGCCGTCGGCATATTGAATTGAACAACCAGATTAACTACATTTTCCGACACATCTGTCGTGGTAGCATCGTCCGGCGCAACTACGGCTTCCGTACCACCGCCTTCCAAAGTAATCGTTACCGTTGGGTGTTTACCGTGTTTCGGAAGCATCCCTGCCTGATTCTCCCCAGAAGTTACCGCAGGCACCTCTACTTTCACTGGGTGTGTTTCATGCGTAGGTATATCATCAGTAGTAACATCATCAGTTCCTGCTTTTGACTGTTCTGCATCGTGCGCCATCACGGAAGTCGGCACGAAGACCAACCCAAGTGCAATTATTAGAATTAAACTCGTTAAGGAAAATGTCATTTTCAAACTTGACATGCGTTATTTTCCTCCAAAATGTAAAATACAAAATAGTGTTAAGTCTCGCTCACGTGCGAAACTTCCATTCAACCATCGAATGGATTCAGGGAAATAAACCCATTCTTAAAAAATAAACTAACCTTTTTTGTGCGGGTATTTTGTTCACCCGCGTTTGTTTTAAAATTACGAAGGTGTCGCGCTTTCGGGGTTTAAGGCTTGCTGTTTGTAGGCATCAATGAGTTCCGCCTCGAATTCCTGCCAGATTTCCAACTTACGCCAATTCGATACAGTTGCCTCAGTGAAACCGAGCGTGGTGGCAATTTCGCGATTGCTTTTGCCATCAAACGACATCTGGCAGGCAATTAGCAATTGTTTCGTATTGACACGTCTTGGCATGCGAAATTCCCCCTATTTACACAGATTAGCGAATCTGATGATTTGCCAATCCATAACCCGAGCTGCCACCTAAACAAAACACCTCGAATTAAACCTGAAACGTATATTAAGACGTTTGTTTTTATTATAAGTTACAACAATTATTGTCTTAATATGGTAAATTATACAACAAAACATGGAATTAAGTCAAATTTATTTTTATTTTTTTGAAAGAAGTTGAGGGTTTTTTAATTTTTTTACCTTCAAGCACCCATTTTCGCTCGGCTCCATAGCCGAAAATGTCAAACGCTGGACGCTGATCCCACACCTCTAAACCTATATTAAGACCATTAAATTATTTATAAATTAATGTATTATTGTCCTGATATGGATAAATTATACAATAAAATGTATAATTAAGTCAAATTTATTTTTGTTTTTTTGAAAAATTGTGAATATTATAGTTTTTAGGAGAAATAAAAAACCGGTTTTCTTATCCACCGAGTTGATAATTAACATCGCATCGTGTATAATTTAGATAAGTGTTATATCTTTAACAGGCATCTGCGTATCTATCTTGCTCCCAAAAGCACCTCGATAACGAGATGGAAGGTACGCATCAACACCAGCAGGAGCCGCTTAAGAAAACGGAGGTAATGATGATAGTTAATTTTGAGAAAAAATTTGAGGAAGCTTTAGAAGAAGAATTGAAAGGTTTTGATATAGATCGGTCATTCGTTGAAATCAAACACGTGCGCTATCAGGACCTTCTTGAATCCCGTAGGTTTTTGAAGTCTTCAAAGTTTCCGCGTCGTCTGGGTTTGTTTGTGTTTCTTTGTCTTCAGCGCCGTAAGTGCGGTATCTGTGTAGCTTGTTGTTCGTAGTCGAAAGATTCCAGCACCGTAGGTGCGACATCTGTGTAGAACGTTGCAGGCGTAAAAGACCGAGCGCCGTAGGTGCTCCACGGATCCGCAAGGAAATGTTACCGAACCGGGTTTTACACAGAAACCTTGAAGTCTTCAAAACCCTCTTGAATCCCGTAGGGTTTATTTGCTGGGGTGTTTCTTCAGAATCTGTGTAGAAAAACAGGTTGTTTCAGAAATCTAAGCCCCGTAGGGGCCGCATCTGTATAACGTATGAGGCAAAATATGTCCAACACCTATACCCAAATCTATATCCATATCGTCTTTGCGGTCAAAGGTAGACAAAACCTTATTCCGAAAGAACACAAAACCGAACTCCACGGATACATCATGGGCATTATAAGCAACAAAAAACAAACGGTAATTCAAATCAATTCAATGCCCGACCATATTCACATCCTTGTCGGAATAACACCCGACACCCCTATATCCGATTTGGTGAGAGATATCAAAGCGAATTCATCAAAATTTATCAATCAAAAGCGGTGGGTTATGGGAAGATTTGAATGGCAAGTCGGTTTTGGTGCGTTTTCGTATTCACGATCTCACTTAGATGCCCTCGTCAAGTATATCAAAAATCAAGAGAAGCATCATATCCGCAAGACGTTTAGAGAGGAATATCTTGAGATCCTGAAACGTTTTAATGTCGATTACGACGAAAGATACATTTTTGATTGGGTTGAAGCGGGTCCGTAGATTTATCTAGATGCCGCCCCTCTGGGGCTTCCTCGTTGTTTTTTCTGCGTTTCTACACAGATATCGCCCCTCTGGGGCTGGGGAGATTTTGATTGGGTTGAAGCGGGTCTGTAGATTTGATGTGTGGATCCAGATATCGCCCTCTGTGGCTTTCTCGTTGTTTTCTCTGCGTTTCTACACAGATATTGAAGAAACACCCAAGCCAATAAACCCTCTGGGACTGCGGATATTCTGAGCAAACGATTTCTGCACAGATGCTGAAGAAATCCTGCAGCCAATAAACCCTCGCGGGCTGGGGAGATTTTGATTGGGTTGAAGCGGGTCCATAGATTTGATGTATGGATCCAGATGCCGCCCCTCTGGGGCTTTCTCTTTGTTTTCTCTGCGGTTTCTACACAGATATCGCCCCTCTGGGGCTGAGGAGGTTTTGATTGGGTTGAAGCGAGTCTGTAGATTTATGTATCGATCCAGATATCGCCCCTCTGTGGCTTCCTCGTTGCTTTCACCGCGTTTCTACACAGATGCTGAAGAAATACCCAAACAAATAAACCCTCTGGGACTTTCTCTTTATTTTCTCTGCGTTTCTACACAGATGTGGCCCGTCTGTGGCTTTCTTGTTATTTCCTCTGCGTTTCTACACAAATATCGTTCCTCTGTGGCTTTCTTGTTATTTCCTCCACGTTTTTTCTTTAGCGCCGTAGGTGCGGCATCTGTGTAGAACGTGTCAGGCGTAAAAGACCGAGCGCCGTAGGTGCGGCATTTGTCTCCAAAAACGTATATGTTCCGAAATCGTTCTTTAGCCACGTAGTGGCGGTATCTGTGTAGCGTGTTCGTAGTCGGAAGATTCCAGCGCCGTAGGTGCGGCATCTGTATAACGTATGTTCCAAAATCGTTCTTTAGCCACGTAGTGGCGGCATCTGTGTAGCACGTTTGAAGCCGAAAGATTCCAGTGCCGTAGGTGCGACATCTGTATAACGTATGAGGCAAAATCGTTCTTTAGCCACGTAGTGGCGGTATCTGTGTAGCTGTTCGTAGTCGGAAGATTCCAGCGCCGTAGGTGCGACATTTACAGAGACCTCTCAAAATCTGTGAGTAGCAACACGGGTTATTTTTTCTTGAATTTTGAAATCAGTGATGGTAAACTTGATACATTGAATAGGTTGTTTACATACACAAATTGCTCATTTAAAAATCTTTCTTCCAAAGGAGAAACTGCAAGATGAATGCTACTATTAAGTTAACAACCGAGCAGGTTATTGATTTTATCCATCAGATGCCCCCGAAAGAGAAACGAGCAGTCTTGATTGCCCTTGCAGAAAGGTCGAGTGTAGGGGAAGAAGAACGAATGAAATACGCCGAGGCACAAGTCAGGCAACTCTGTGCATCCCGCGGGTTGAATTGGGACACTATGACAGAAGAAGAGCGAGAAGATTTTATTAACGACCTTGTTCATGAGGATAGGGCATGCAACCAATAGTCGTTTACAAGCGGGACTGAATCGCCTGCGTCAGAAGCGGGATCATCAACTCGTGATGGCCTGTGAAGGTGTACCCCTTGCCACCCATCTCTGTCGGGCGTTTGACGACATTCTCTACCGGACGATACTGCTGATTCATGTCGAAGTTCGCAGCCGTGAAATTAGAGACGGTGTGTCCCAAGTTCCGTGCGATCGTCAACGCCTTCAGGAAAACTTCCGGTAGAATCACAGCCGAACCCAAATTCAACACAACGCCGCCACCTTCCAAGTCCGGCACTAACGCCGTCAACAACTGAAAATCAGTAAAACTCGCTGCACCGATGGCGGCACCGTTCGCGCTCGGATGTTGATGGATAATATCCGTGCCGATGGCGACATGCACCGTGATTGGCACATCGTCCTGAATACCTGCAGCCAGCAGGCTATATGCATTATAAGGCGCGTCCATCTCTATGAGTTGCATGCCCAATGCTTCGCCCATCCCGATGCCTGTGTCTGCGGCGTGTTGGATGGCGGTGTTCATCAATTGTCCAGTCTCCTCCCACATCCCGAATGTGCCGGTCTGGAGATAAGCGGAGACATCCTCGGAAGTCTCACCGATGAGCGCGATCTCAAAGTCGTGGATGCTGCTCGCACCGTTAAAAGCAAACCCAGTAATCACGCCGCGTTTTACCAAGTCGATGAAGAGTGGGCTTAACCCGCACTTGATGACGTGTCCTCCCATCATCACGATAACAGGTTTTTTATTTTGATACGCAGCAACGATGTCGTCAACGAGTGCCAGAAAATCTGGTGCTTTGAGGATTTTCGGAAGGCTCGCTAAAAACGAGGACAGGTGTGTTTCGGATTCTGGTAGTGTTGCGAAATCGTGAACAGAGACTTTGTTGATACGGTCTTGAAGCGGATACGTTGTCACAGAAGACATATCAACCGGTTTCCGAGTTTTTTTCATGTTTTTTGTCCTTGACAGACCACAATCTAACAGATTGTGGTACAAAAGAGTTCTTAATTCATGTCAGTTTCGTACCGCAAACTTGCCTCGCAGTGAGAGTTTGCGGGCAATCAACGGAGAACAATGAATAGCATCTGTCCTTGACAGACCACAATCTAACAGATTGTGGTACAAAAGAGTTCTTCTCGTTAGATTTTACGAGTTGCAGCACGACTTGCTATTGTTGGGGTCGCAATAATTTATGAAACACCCTCAATTAATTGTGGGTTTAACTATAAAATGCTGATATTATTGCTTTTTGCGTAAGTTCTATTTATGTAAAATATGATGCCCAGTATGAACCAGAAAAGCAACACAGTACGTTGATGTAAAATGTTATCAGCGAGTCCATAAACAAGTGCTGAGATGAGGAACCCGCTTCCACCGATGAAAGTACCGCTGCCCCAAAAATCATTTGCCTGTCGTCCGGCAAGAACTTGCTGATAGATAATCACCACTATCCACAAAAACAGCAAGAGCGAAGGGATACCGTGCTCAACAGCGATATGCAGATAGATATTATGTGCATGATACGGGACATTATATTGTTCAGGCGGTCCATTGATTTGATACTCATAGCGAAATCTACCTAACCCTATGCCGGTGAGTGGATATTTCTGAATGAGTTCAAGCGAAGTCTCCCACCATTGCGGACGCTCACCCATGAATCCTATAGGATGTTCAAGCATCGTTTGAAAGCGTGTTTTAATATGCTGAGGCGTAAGAAAGAACGATAAACTCAGGAGTATGATAATTGC
>JAGFCB010000072.1 GCA_022394775.1 Candidatus Poribacteria bacterium | reverse complement strand
TCCCACCATTGCGGACGCTCACCCATGAATCCTATAGGATGTTCAAGCATCGTTTGAAAGCGTGTTTTAATATGCTGAGGCGTAAGAAAGAACGATAAACTCAGGAGTATGATAATTGCAACGAATCCTAACAAAATACGTTTCCGGAGTCCACCTGCGGCTTCAGGTTTCCGTAGGGGCTGGGTTACCCGGTTTTCCCCACGAATAATAAGTTCAAGTTTCCGTAGGGGCTGGGTTGCCCGTAGGGGCTGGGTAACCCAGCCCCTACAAGTAATAAGATAGACACCGAGACAGACTATAGCGACAGTCACGCTGACCCAAGCGGCACGTGTGAGGGTTAACACGAGGTTCGCACTCATCATCATTAGGAGGAAACCGAGAGTCAGGGTTGCCCATATCCGATTTTTCTTCTGTTTTGAGTGTTGTCGGCAACTCACTACAAAGTAACCTAACACAAATGGCAGACTGAGTGCAAGGTACGCGCCCAAGTCGTTCGGCATTTTGAAGGTGCCAGTGAGCCGTTGTTCGATCATGTACACCATAAGGTGTGTGTCATGCTTGCGAACCACATAACGTCTCTGCCGCGCCGGATCATCAATCCGCCATTCATCGGGTTGTTTTGCGGGTGTAATTGATGCGGTTCCAGAGAGCGGCACACTGCATGCGCGTAATTCGGCGCGTAATTCGTCTGAAAATGTTTCGCCCGTATTGAGTTCATCCTGAAATTGTAATCCAACCCGCCCCATGAAGTCAATTGCTAAACGGGTGTCGTTTGCGTAATACCAGAGCCCGAGCATCGAAGATATGCCGGCTGCAGCGATAAAGGCGATAACGACATGTCGCCATCGGCTGCCCAGGCGACTATGAATGACAGCATAAAAAAGTAGCATCGCACGGAGCAGTTTCCAGAAATAGCCGAGACTGCTTGTCGCGGGATGTGGTGCGAAAAGACACGCTATGAGTGCCAATCCTAAAAACAGTGCGATAGGGATGTCAAGCGGTGTCCGTTGCCAACCGAGTTTCCGTTCCGAGACCATACGTCCCACCCATCCGAATGCCACCAGTGCAAGTCCGATGTTCAGGAACACTGTCGAATAGCCGAAGGGCAAGGCGATGACAAAAACGAGGAGTCCAATGTAGATAGCGGTATCGAAGTTTATTTCGGATGTGAATCGTGAAGGAAACGAGAATTTCAATTTTGACATATCTGACAACTGATAACTGGCAACTGAGTACTGTAAAAAAATAATCCTTGAAAAATTTACGAAAAATATAATAGAATATTCGTTAACCCGTACAACCCTTTATCTATAAAGAGGATTTCACCATGCGTTTTATGTCCAACCTCATTGCTGCACTGCTTGCGTTTTGTCTTATCGGTTTGTTGTTCACCCCAACGACGTCCGCCTTTATTGAGCGAGAATATACGGTTCGTGAAGTCCTTGATGCT
>JAGFCB010000246.1 GCA_022394775.1 Candidatus Poribacteria bacterium | reverse complement strand
GATCGGAATACGGAGGGAAAGATATGGATGTTCGACTTGATAACAAGGTGGCTGTGATTACTGGTGGCTCTACAGGGATTGGTGCTGCAACAGCAATTGAATACGCTAAAGCAGGTGCGAAAGTTGTCTTTGGTGATATTAACGTAGAAGATGCTGAAAAAACGCTAAAGACGATCGCTGAAAACGGTGGTGTTGCGAAGTTTCGACAGACAGATGTTGCCGTCGAAGCTGAAGTAGCGAATTTGATGGAAATTGCTGATACGACATTTGGTGGGATTGATACGTTGGTAACTTCAGCGGGTGTCCTACGCGGACCGAGCGTTCGGATTGATGATTTTGAAGCGGCAACTTTTGACTCGGTTATCGATATCAACCTCAAAGGCACTTTTTTTGCGCTGAAGCACGCTGTCCCAATAATGGGGCGCGAGAACGGCGGTGTTATCCTGTGTATCGCATCTGGTGCCGGAGTCCGTGGGGGGAGTTCCTCGGTTGCTTACGCTTCGAGCAAAGGTGGCGTCAATGGACTTGTAATGACTGTAGAAAATCAAGTTGGGTCAATGGGCATCCGTATGCACACCATTTGTCCCGGGGGATTAGCAACGCCTCTTAAATTAGGGCAAATTGCGGAATCAGCACAGCGCGATGGGCAAGATCCAGATGCGGCAGTTGCAAATGCCCGCACTTCACTCGGGGACCCGGCTGGTGTCGCGCGAGTCCTGACTTTCCTTGCCTCTGATGCGGGTTCATATACGCGCGGGCAAATTTTCACGAGGTAATTTTTAAACGATTAGGTTTCCGCTCCGATTCTTCCGTTCTCAGAATCGGGTCCTCGATGAAATTGAACGACATTAGTAGAAGTCGGGAACTTTAAGAATTTCCATCAAGTAATTTTAAGCTGAAAAGATGTAATCAAAGTTCAACCATAAACTTTTTGAATAACGATAGAAGAAAACAGGGAAAACCGCGGAAAAGAACGTCCAGATACCTAAATTGACAAAGAAAGGGAT
>JAGFCB010000057.1 GCA_022394775.1 Candidatus Poribacteria bacterium | reverse complement strand
ACTCGGTTGATTGATATCCGGCGTTGAGTACCTGGTCGTCGCAGGCTTGCTCTGCTTCTATCCGCATCCAACGCACTGCGAACCACACAAGTGGGTTAAACCAGTAGACTGCACACGTTCCCTGAGCAATGGTCTGCATCACCCAATCCCATCGTTTTATGTGCGCCAATTCGTGAAGTAGCACAGCACGGAGCCGTTCGGTTTGCCATTGATCCGCCTCAACTGGCAGCAAGATTACAGGACGTAAGAAACCCCAAACCATTGGTACTGTAATCCTATTGCTGAGACGCACATTTGTTCGTTGCGTCCAATTGGATTGGCACTGTTCAGCAGCGCGGCTAAAGTTGTTACTACGGGCAGAGATATGCCAGACGACACCGATTCCGAGAGTCAAACGGATAAGAAGAAACAGACCTGCACCTGCCCAGACTATCGCCATCCAGTCTGTCCAAGGCAGTGGGGTGGAGGGGTTGATCTGACTTGTCACAGCGTTAGATTGAGGCTGTGTTGATGTGATTGGTGTTGACGATACCGGATTTGCGGACAATTGGCTCTGCGCGATTGGAACTGGTGTTTCCACCGGTAGAATACCGAGTTCCCACTTCGGGAGCACGAAGGAAAACAGTGGAACGATGAGGCATCCGACAATTGCCATGCTCCAAACGAAACCGCGCACCGCTGCCGATTTGCGACGGAGGCAAAATGCGAATAAACCCGCAAAAGCGAAGATCACAAAACTTTTCATTGTGGTGTCAATAAGAAATTTCAGCAATGGGTCTGCATAGAGCATCTCAATGAATCGCATCATGACGAGGTGTCTCCTTTTTTCGCTTGCGCAATGCGTTGGCTTAAACGGTCAAGTTCCTCATCCGAGAGGTCAGCCTCGGAAACCAGTGCGATGACCGTTTTCTCAATGGATTTATCGAAAAACGTCTGAAAAATCTGTTTGAGCGCGGAACGTCCTGCAAGATGGCGTGGTTGCGTTGGACGATAGATATAACGTTTGCCATCTTTTTCGTGGGTGAGATACCCCTTCTCCTCCAAAATTCCCAACAGTGCTCGAACTGTAGAGTAAGTTGGTGGATCGGGGAGGTCTTTAAGCACATCGGCAACGGAAACGCGCCCGCGTTGGTAGACAATATCCATGATTTGTTGTTCCCGACGACTCAGTTTGACTGTCCCGTAGTCTTCCATTTTTTCACCTCTTTTGAGAATAAGTTAACGCTAGTTTGATAATAAGTAATGTGAGTTCCATAACAAGTCTTTTCTCCTGAGAACCATCTTGGGGTCTTTGTAGCACAAACTTTCCAGTTTGTGTGCTGTGGGCGCAAACTGGAAAGTTTGCGCTACAATGTGCTTTTATCAAACTCACGTTAAGTTAATGTTTTAGCACTTATGCAGGTGATAAATCGGGTAATATGCTAATATTTTAGCATTATACGAAAAACGATGTCAAGAAAAGATGCTAAAAATTTAGCATAAATGAATGAAGCGGACGATTGATCCGTTTGCAAGTGCCGCAGTGAAACTTTCAGTTGACGCGCAGATACCAATATTTCTCTGGCTGTCTCTTGAATTTTCGACTATTGAAATGGATAAAGGTAGGGAAACCTCTAAATCTCAACGCGCACGAACGCGAGATACGCACCTGCCAATAAAACGACGACGAACAGCGTCAACAGCAGCAACTCCATCGCAGCGGTGTTGAAATCCTTACCGATGTTAAGCGTGTCTTCAAATTTAGGGACCGCTTCTGGAGTGACGGGTTTCTGGGACATCCCCTCGCGAACGCCCATGATATGGCGACTTTCCGGATCGCCTCTCTCCATATCAACGACGAATTCTCGGTATTCACGGGCGTAACGTTGAGCATTCTCAGTAAATTGCTGGTACCGATCCAGACCTGTTCCGGCGAACGCTTCAAGGAGATGCTGGAGGAGTGCCGCGGGTGAGATACGGGTGATCGCACGCGCCCGTTGAACTTGGGTAATCTTAAAGGTTAAGTACTCTCCAGTCACGCGCTCGCCCCTTACTGCTATTTTGGTGTGCCACTCACCTCTTATCCTTAGCATCTTTTCGTCATTTGACTGGTACCAGGCGTGTCGCCAAGTTCTCCGAAGTTTGTGATAACTTTGGCCGTATCGGTCAAAATATTCATGGCGAGACATAGATGATGAAAAGTCGCTCGCAAGTGAGGCAAGCGTGCTGGGCATAAAAACGACAAAAGTGACCCAGGTCAACAAAAGTATCACAAGACTCACGGCACTCCGTTGCACACGCGCCGAGACTAACAGCCCTAATGCCAGAAACAGACACGTGTACAAAAGCGCGATAAAGAGGATGATACCTAAGCGTCCCCAGGCTTCAGTATTCAGGTGAACCTCACTTGCGGAGGAAATCATTAGGAGGTTCACCAACACAGCAAGCATAAACGGAATGGTCGTGCTTACCAACGCTCCTAAAAACTTACCGATCATTACCGTATGCCTTGGGATTGCATTTGCCAACGTTAATCGGAGCGTGCCGTGCTCGCGTTCGCCGGAGATCACATCAAACGTAAATAAGAGCGCGATGAGACTCAAGATATAACCGATGATAAACGTCCAATCGATGTGGGAAACGTCGGGTCCAACATTTTTCATATTTATGTTGGCATCTGGATATTTCAGACTCCAGAATCCCCGGCTACCAGAAGGGGCATCAACTCTATCGGGTAAAAGGGTTTCTCCACCGGCTGCACAGAAATGGAGAGGCGACGGTTTTTTGTAAAGCGTTCCGGGTCCCTCGTGTGCCAGTCTATAGAGACTGGTGTCGGCGCGAGACGTTAATAGGTTCATGGATGCAGTGACCGCGTCGTGGTACTTCTGTACCCGTTTCGGATGTTCACGGGTATGTCTAACGGCGTTGGTTACCATCAGTGCCAGCAGCAACATGGTCGTCAATGCAAATCGGAGGCTATTCAAATTATTATAGAGCTCACGTTTCGTGATATGCCACATATTTTTCTATTACCTTGCGGTTCGTTCAGGATAGCTGTGGGTAGAACGGTTTCTTCCGTATATCCAGCCCGCCCGCTGGTTGGGCTTACATCCTTTGGATATACCTGTTAAGGATCTACAAGTGTTCCTTGCGATTCGTTCTCAGTTATAGTAAAGCCCACAATTAATTATACACCTGAGATTGGCGGGGTTACAAACCCCGCCAGCGAGGAGAGAGTTTTGTGTTTGCTAAAGTGTTCACGTATTTTCGAGCTTTACTATAAGAGATGGCTTGGTTACATCAAGAATCTCTTTAACCGATTGCTGATAGCCAACAGTCATTCTATACCTCGCTTTTGATAAAAACGAGAAATATTGCTATAAAGAAAAAGATATTCATCATGAGCAGCAGGAACAAATCCGGCATTGCTCGTTTTGCATTGATGCCTATATCGCTTCTCTGAAATGAGAACTGCGGGAGTGTGTTCCAATCAATAGCACCCTGATCGGCAGAAAACCACTGTCGAGACGCAAATATCTTTTCGTCATGAAAGTAATTGATGATTGCTTGTCGGTAGTTTTGTGCCGCCGTGAAAAAATCTTGGATACCATTGAGGTCGGTGCCTGCCCACGCTTCGGTTGCGGCATCATACAAACCCGCGGGTGAAAACTTCAACAACATTCGTGCTCTATTTGCCGGTTCGACGTAAATCATCTCGAAAGCTGGCTTTCGGATGAGCCATGTGCGTTCCGCGGTATTGACCATTAGCGGTCCAAAGAAGCGGAAATAATTCTGGACGTGCGGCACATAAGGTTCAAATTTCGCGTCAATCGTTTCAAGGTCGCTTGAAGCCATTCTGAGGTGGTGAAACACTAAACGTGATAGATTGTCTGTTATCCCTCCATAAATGTAGTTTCTCCACTCTTCTGCTAATAGGACAGGATCGTTGCGGAGAAACTGATCCGACTCTCTCTCAAATTCCTCCCAGATCCGTTTCACCTGATGGTAAGCGACGGATTCCGTGTCTGTGCGCGGGGCAGTATCAACTGCA
>JAGFCB010000241.1 GCA_022394775.1 Candidatus Poribacteria bacterium | reverse complement strand
TCATGAGATGCTTGCACCATTGTAGAGGTCACTCCGGTATCCCGTTTTGGCTGCGCTTGAGCTAACAATGCTGACTTAAATTCTGGTAATGAGTTTATATAGACTATGGATGGCTCTTTAAGTACAGCGTCTTCTCGTAATCTATTATTAGGTTGTTCAACTTGCTGGCTAAGGCTTTGTTCACCTACGTGCTTTCTTATAGCTCTCTCATCAGCAATTTTTCTGCGCGAGCGAACTCTATTGATCCATTGGTTGCGATATTTGATTATCAAATCAGAATTTAACTTTCGATCAAATCCACCCTTTAATTGTGTTTTATTATGACATTCAAGACATAGCACTGATAGGTTTTCAAATACATTATTACTTGGATTCTCGTCAATATGATGTATTTGAACTGCTTTACCCCTTTCTTCACATACACAGCACGTGCTGTCTGACGCAAACATCACATCGGCAGCTAAATCGTTGGGTATCCGAACTTTTGCCATGACTTACCTTGTAATTCAATGTTGAGTTTACTATATGTACTGCCATCGGAAATTAGGTCCACTGCCTAAACCAAGATTGTGCTACAATGGCAATCGACTTGAAAGGAGCTATCCGATGGCAAAACGTAGAAGATTCACCCCTCAATTTAAGGCAGAAGTGGTTATAGAATCACTTACGGGTCAAGGTTCGCAAGCCGAACTGTGTCGGCGACATAACCTAAGTCAAGACCAACTATCGAAGTGGAAACACCAACTGATTGACAATGCGGCAACTCTGTTTGAATCGACTGACAAGCCATCTGACGATTCTATGGAGCGGATTGCTCAACTGGAGCAACTGGTAGGGCGATTAACCTTAGCGTTAGACATCCAAAAAAAAGCCTCGACGTGGCTCAGTTGAATCAGACTCAAAAGCAAAAACTGGTTGAGACTTTGCAGCCTGAGTACTCAATTCGACAGATTTGTGATACGCTCGGCTTCCATCGGAGCGGTCTCTATTATCGACCTAAGACTGACCCTTTTGAACAGGTTCTCCGAAATGAGATAAAGAGACTCTCTGCCCGTTATCCAACATACGGCTATAGACGTATCACGCAGCTGCTGGTGCGTATGGGACACGCTGTCGGTTCCCGTGGCGTTGCCCGTCTGATGAAAGCCGATAATCTATCAGTTGCTGTCAAACGTGGCTGTCAAACCACTCAATCAGTTGAGGGGTTGGGTCAATGGATCAATCGGGTTGAGAACCTGGACATCTGTCGGCGCAATCAGGTCTGGGTCGGTGATATTACTTATGTTCGACTCAAGGAGCAATTCGTCTATGCTGCAGTGTTAATGGATGTGTTCACCCGCGTCGTCAGAGGCTGGCAGGTGAGCCGCCACTTGACAGAACCGCTCACATTGAGACCGTTGCAACAGGCATTAACCCAAAACGTTCCAGAGATTCACCATAGCGACCAAGGCGTTCAGTATCTTTCAAAAGCGTATGTTTCGACGCTCACTGATCATGGGATTGACATCTCCTTAGCTCACAGACGCCGCCCGTGGGACAACGGATATGCCGAAAGACTTATCCGAACCCTCAAAGAGGAAGAGGTCCATCTCAATGAATACCAAGATATTATAGAAGCCAAACACCGAATCGGGCATTTTATTCAACAGGTCTATAACCAGAAACGACCCCATTCGGCGTTAGGATATTTGACACCCCTTGAATTTGAACAACAATACTTGGATTAAAGTTCATGATTGGTGGCCCTAATTAGCGATGGCACTTCAATAATCTTATAAAGCGGAGTGTAGTAATATTTCAGCTTAGCAATTTGTTATGCGATTGTTTCTCTTTTTACAACACCAGAAAACTCAAGCCTACTTCCGAGTTCTCTAAAAGCGAGACTGATGATCTCTTAACATTCAATTCTCTTTCAACTGGTTATCCTGTGCCATAAAACCGAGCAAGATCATAGAACCGATGAGCGGGATAAAGCTGATAAGCAACCACCACCCACTTCGATTGGCATCATTGAGTACGCTGACCGATAGAACGATGCTAGGGATCAGCACAGCGAAACCGCCAAGTCCCATAAGAACAACCAAACTTATATCTCCACCAACAGGGATCCCAACAAACGCCAACAAAAAACCTACAATAAGGGCGCACAACGCGAATATCCAATACTCTCTTCGAGGCACCTGCCCACCAGATATCACATACTGTTTTAGCATTTCAAAATACCGGTTCATGTTCGCTCCTCTCTCATTTCTTCGACCAGTTTAGTTGATTGATTATACCCTTCATTCCCAAGGTTCAGCAACCCAAAATCTC
>JAGFCB010000075.1 GCA_022394775.1 Candidatus Poribacteria bacterium | reverse complement strand
AGGGGTGATATATCTATAGAAAACGGTGTATTTAACCTCTTGCACTCCCGGGGAATGCCATACGGCATTCATACCGTTGATTCCGGAGTGCTATGTGTATAAAAGGTGGCAACTTGCGTTTTTTATAGTAGATTTTAGAATTACTTAGACACGCGCAGGGGCTGGCTTACCCAGCCCTACACCTTGCCGCGTATGCAAGTAATTATGAACGTTACTATAAGTTTCGTTTGACATCGACCCAATAGTATGATATAATTTCTCGCAAGTTTATCGGCAATCTTTTTTATACAATAATACAGGTTCTGGTTTATGAGAAACGGCATGACTTTTCCTAATACGCTAACATTTGGGCGTGGTTTGAAAATTTGTATTGTAATAAGTCTATGCTGCTATGTCGCGCTGTTGGGTGTCATTGAGCTCACACACGATCATACCGAACATTTCCATTCCGAAAACACCTGTACAGCCTGTTTCTACGACAGCCAACACGGTGAGGTTGTAGTTGAATCTTCTGCACTTATTTCTCCATTCCTTTTCAATACCACATTCCCACTTTATGAAGCTGTTTTTCTCCCTTTAAGACTTACCGCGAACGTGCGGAGTCGTGCCCCACCTGTATTCTCCAATAAACTTTCAGATTTTGTCTGTTAAAGGCAAAATTAGTTTTCGTTTTATATTTCTATAGTGTCCAAAGGGTTCGGGAATATCTATATTCGTTGATCCCTTTGCCTGGTTCTGCTTTTCAGGTTGAACTAAAAATGTATAAGGTGCCAATGGCATGTCAGCGCGCTTTCACATCCTTCTTTTGCGCGCCATGTTACCTGTTAAAAGCAGTGGCTCTTTGTAGGATGATGCACGTCGCATCTGGGCGAGTACGCCGCAAACCTGTTAGGTTGTGCATCTTTAGGTGTCAGAATCAGGATAAATCTTCTTAACTGATAACTGATAACTAACAACTAAATAAAATATTGGAGAACACAATGTTTACGTATTTTTTTGGGCGCGACTTTTCTGTCGCCATCTCTCGATTAATGTTACTAACCTTTGTCGCTGTACTTCCCCTCATGGGAGGTTGTGGTGAAGATGACAACCCTATTGTTGATGATGAGCATGACCACGAGCACGAAGCGGATGCCCCCCTTCACGCCGATGCCGACGGCTTTAACCTGGAAGTTGATGGAAAAGTGGTCTATCACCAACATCAAGGCACCCATGAAGGCGGTCTCACCGTTGGCGTTGATGAAGAGATTGAGGTCCATGTTGTATTTATTGACGCGAACGAAGCGGAAGTCCATCTCGATGAAGTCGTGCCCCCACCGGGTGAAGAGGACGAACATGGACATGACGGAGCGGAAGCCTTCAGTTTGGGTCTGTCGAGTTACGATTCCTCTATCATTGACATTCATTTGCATGAGGACGAAGAGGAAGATGAAGAACATGACCACGAAGATGAAGAAGATGACCATGAAGGTGAAGAACACGGTGAAGAAGAAGAGTTTCACTTTGAAGTCGTTGGACTGAAAGCAGGAAAAACAGAAATTAAACTGCAACTTCTTCACGGGGGTCATGCCGATTTCACGGGAGCACTTCTGATACCGGTCACTGTTCAATAAGGGGAATCCCATGTTAAGCACTTGTTTAAGCACTTGTGCTTGTCCGCACAGGTCTCCCACGGTGAGGACGCTTAGAAAGTGTCCTCACCTATTGGTGTTCGTATTTGGAATAGTAGGGTGCCTGTTCTGCTATCTCAAGGATGTCCAAAGTGCTTTGAACACAACGCTGTCTGTGGAAGGCGAGGTCATTGAAATACAGAGCAGAACTCGACTTGATGGGGTTACGGTCCGTATTAAGGGACTTGAGAGGCGCGTAAGAACCGATGCAAATGGTCGGTTTAAGTTTGACGCGGTGTCGGAAGGACGGCAGACACTTGAGTTCTTGAAAGTCGGTTATCAGCGGTTTGAGCAGGTAATTGATGTCAATGCAGCCACGCCTTATCTCAAGATTGAACTGGAGGCGTTGCCGTTTCAACTGAAAACGATCAGGGTATACGGTGCAAATCGCTCTCTTTCACAATTTGAGGAAACAACCGATTTAGCATTGGATGAGGCAGAACTCCAAAGACGGTTAGGTATGACCTTGGCGAACACGTTGGCAGATGAGACGGGCATCTCACAACGGACGATGGGGCGTGCGGTCGCGCGGCCTGTCATCCGCGGACTCGGTGGAGACAGACTCCTTATCCTCGAAAACGGTGAACGCACAGGTGATAAATCCGCATCCAGTGCCGATCATGCCGTTTCTATTGATCCAACAACTGCGGAGGGTGTTGAAATCACGCGAGGACCCGCATCGCTCATCTACGGATCGAGTGCGTTGGGTGGTGTTATCAACGTCAAAAGCAACAATATTCCGCAAGTGCTGCCGAAACGACTGGACATGCATCTAACGTTCCAGAGTGAATCCGTGAACTCAGGTTTGACCGGAACAACGGGTTTAACCGTTCCAATTGGTGATTTCGCGGGAAATTTAGAATGGAATCGTCGGCTCGCGTCTGATACACAAACCCCAATAGGTGTGCTTGAAAACACCGCGCTTTCAAACGTCAATTTTGCAGGCGGTGCTTCGCTAATTAAGCCGTGGGGCTTCATCGGTGCTGCTGCAACCAATTACCGTTCAGATTACGGTATCCCGGGTTCACCAGAAGGGCATATCACGGGTGTTAACATTGCGCTGAACAAACAGCGATATGAAGGACAGATGGAGTATCGCTTCAATAAAGCAATGCTTAAAAAGGTAAGGCTTCAAACAGCCTATACCCGTTATCAGCATCAGGAGTTAGAGTCAAACGGGGCACTGGGGGTGGAATTCGGTTTACTCACCCACAACGTCTCAGCGATGGCTTACGTGTTAGAGAATGCCATTGCAGGGGTCTCGGGCGAGTACCGCGACCATGCGACAGGTGGATTTTACTGGACACCGCACACCCGTGAGTTCGCGCTTGCCGGTTTCTATCTAAACCAATATAACTTTGACAAACTCACCTTACAAGGGGCCATCCGCTATGACATTAGACGGTCAGAGCCGTTTAGGCCTGGTGCAGTTGTCCGAGCTGGAACCGTCGAACGCCGCGACTTTAGGGGGCTGTCAGGGGCTACCGCTGCAATTTACCACTGGACAGATAAATTGAACATCGGAACTAACTTGATGAAGACATTCCGCGCACCGGGTATCGAAGAACTTTTCAGCGATGGACCGCACTTAGCTGTCTATTCCTATGAAGTAGGGAACGCCGAACTGGAACCTGAGATCGGATATGGTGCTGAGTTCTTTGTCAGATACGCAACTGATAGGTTCAGACTCAATCTGATCCTGTTCCGAAATCGTATATACAACTACCTCATTCCGACCAACACTGGTCTGAAGGAGTGGGGTAGCGGTGCAGCGGGATGGTTGTGGATTTACCAATACACGGGGCATCATGTTCTGATGAATGGCGTTGAGGTCAAGATTGGTGGTGAGGTGCTGCCGAAAGTCCGCCTTGACTTCAATATGAGCGGTGTCCGTGGGAGGCTTGAACCTACCAGACGCCCCTTGGAACGTATTCCGCCCCTCAATGGTAAATTCGTCATCAGCTATACACCGACTCCGTTGCATTTGTATGTTGCATCCCGTTTTTCAGGCGGTCAGACCCGGCTCGGTGAATTTGAGGAACCGACAGACGGCTACCTCATCTATGATATTGGAGGTTATCTCAATTTTTCGTGGTGGCAGCTTGAGAATATGGTGGTTTTCGAGGTTGAAAACCTCCTGGATACAGCATACCGCGAACACCTGTCCCGAATCAAGGCGGTAATGCCGGAGCCTGGGCGGAACGTGAAGTTTTTGTATAAACTTAATTTTTAAAACTGCAGGACGGGGACGATCATTCTATCATCCGTCCCCGTCCTCGATTTTCTAAGGAGACGAAATTGAAAAAACATTTTAACCACGAATTCGTGGATACGACTGGCGCGTGTCTCTCTGTGGCCTGCGCGATCCATTGCCTTGCGATGCCGCTTTTAGTGGCAGTTCTGCCTTTAATTGGGTTAGGTTTCCTTGCAAATGAACGGGCTGAAGTGGTCCTTATCACTGGCGCAATTGGACTGGCAATCGTGAGTTTAGCCTGGGGGGTTCGGCACCATCGACGCTGGCGAGCATTATTGGTACTGATAGTGGCAGTGGCATTCATCGCCACCGCTCGGACAGCCGTTGAAGGCACTTTTGAAGTGGTCTTCTACAGTATCGGTGGGGTTTTACTCGCCTCCGCGCACCTCGTAAATCGGCACCTCTGTAAAACCTGCCCAGCATGCGAGCCGGAAGATGTATAAAATTATGCAAAGAATATACATTTCAGTGTGTTTAATAGGTATACTAATATGGTCTGGCTGTGATCCTAAGGGACAACCGGATGCTGCCACAAGCGATAAACTTCGCGTTGTTACCACGATCGGTATGATTACTGATATTGTTAAAAATGTTGGCGGGATGAATACGTAAAGTCGCAAGTGGAACGCGTGCCATCTCAACAACGCGTCCTTGTGACGGCGCACGACTGTTTTAACTACTTCGGAAAGGCGTACGGGTTTGAGGTACGCGGATTACAAGGTGTTAGCACCGCGACAGAAGTCGGTATCGCTGATGTACAAGAATTGGCAACGTTTATTGCGGAGCGGCGTATCCCTGCTATTTTTGTAGAGTCATCCGTCTCTTCACGGAGTCTCGAAGCGGTGAAAGCCGCTGTGAAGTCAAAAGGATTTGATGTGAAAATCGGTGGTGTACTCTTCACAGACGCTATGGGCAACGAGGGAACCCCTGAAGACACCTACATCGGGATGATCCGATATAATATTAATACGATTGTACATGCTTTGATTGGGGAATCGGAGTTATAACCCGTTGGCTTCCAGCCAGCGGGTTTCTATCAAGGCAGGGCACGTGCTGCCTATTCGGATGGTCGAAATGATGTCGGTGAGCCGGTTTCAAGTGGTGTTTATTTCTACCGATTGTCCACGCCGTCTTTCCATCAGATGAAGCGGATGGTTATTTTGAAATAAGTGCCGAGAAAATTCATCACTCCCCTTGAATGTCATTGGGTAGTGATGAATCTATATATTCGCAGGAGTGTAACACACAGGAAAAAGGTATCAGAGCAGATAGAATCGAATCGATGCCCAAGCTGGCATCAAAGCGGCGTGTCTTAATGCATATACTGGTCTGTAAGGGTTGTTGTAGCGTGTCAGAGAAACGGAAACGCCTGCACCGGCTGAGTGGCTCATACAGGAGTGGCGGAACAGGCACCTGTCCTACAGCGTTGCTGCATTGATACGAGCTTGATGACAGACGGTTTAAAGGAGACCATACAACAGTGCTGAATTTTTTTAATTCGCAAAAAGAGAGTGACCCACAGCAACTCGTCGAAGTCAAATCGTGGGTATCCCAAGCTTTTGACTTATCAGAAGATGTCTCCGTGATGATTACTCAGTTGCAATGCACCGAAGAAGGCTGCCCGCCTATTGAAACGGTCATTGCAATCATGGAGACACCGGGAAAGCCCCGGCAATACAAAATTCACAAACCATTGGCGGAGGTGAAGCAGACGGACATCGTTAGCTTGACCGCTGGCTAAATTCAACAAGGAAAGAAAGATGAACACGACCATGTTAAACAATCAAGTCCCCGTCACCGTGTTAACGGGCTTTTTAGGGTCTGGTAAAACCACGCTTCTCAACCGTATTCTCACCGAAAACCATGGCAAACGGATCGCCGTCATCGAAAACGAGTTTGGCGAGGTCGGTGTCGATAATGATTTGGTCATCGGTGCCGAAGAAGAGATTTTCGAGATGAACAATGGTTGCATCTGCTGCACGGTGCGCGGTGATCTCATCCGTATTTTGGGGAATCTGATGAAGCGTCGCGATAAATTCGACTACATCATGGTCGAAACCACAGGGCTTGCGGACCCCGGGCCAGTTGCTCAAACGTTCTTCATGGACACCGAAATGCAAGAGAAACTGCAACTGGATTCCGTCACGACGGTGGTTGATGCCAAACACATCTGGCAGCACATCGATGACAGCGACGAGGCGCGTGAACAGATAGCCTTTGCCGATGTCATTTTGTTGAACAAAATTGACCTTGTGACCGAGGGAGAGTTAGATCAACTGGAAGCCAGAATTCGCAGCATGAACGCTGCAGCGAAGATTTATCGAACGAAAAACGCCGTGGTTGAAATGGACAAGATTCTCGATGTCGGCGGATTCGATCTGGACCGGGCGATGGAGGTTGACCCACAATTTATGGAACCGGAGTATCCCTTTGAATGGTCTGGTGTTTATAACCTTTCGGCAGGCACACATGAACTGGTCCTCCAAAAAGGTCCTGACCCGACGATGAAACTCGCGTTGGTGCCCGTAAATGCGTCAACCGATGAAGGTTTGGAGGTCGCTGTTGAGCCAGTCGTTATGGTTTTCTCCGATGATGCGCATGAACTTTCGGCAGGTGGCACCCTTCAACCGGGTGGACAACTCATTGCGTTGAACCTCACAGCGGACGAATTACGCTTTGACGTGCAGATCGACCGCCCCGGCGCTTACGCGCTGTTTACCGAGCATCACCCCAACGAATTTCAAGCACAACTCTTTGGCAGCGGTGCCCTTGTCAAACCAGTTGTTGAACGCGAATTTAAGCCAGATCACGAACATGATGACGAAGTCACATCAGTCGGCATCACAACCCCCGGCGACCTTGACCCCGATCGATTGAACGATTGGATTGGCGATCTGCTTCGGACAAAAGGTATCGACATCTTCCGCATGAAAGGTATTCTGAGCATCAAGGGTCAGCCAAACCGATTCGTCTTCCAAGGTGTTCACATGCTCTTCGATGGTCGCCCCGACCGCCCATGGGGTGGTGAACCGCGCTACAATAGCCTCATCTTCATCGGGCGCAACCTCGACCGGACCGAATTGACGGAAGGATTTGAAGCATGTCTGGCTTGAACAACTTGAGCAACCGCTTTGTCCAACCCTCTCAACTGCACGAAAATTGGACCGCAACCATCAGCGACCACGTCATTGATCTGGCGTGGTCCCCTGATGGGAGATACATCGCTGCCGCGTCGGTTCTCGGTCCGGTAACAATTTTTGAAGGGCATCGTCGAGCAGTTATCCATGCCTTTGAAGGGCATGAGTTCGGCACAATGTCAATCGCGTGGCATCCAGACGGCAAGGTGCTTGCAAGCGCAGGGCAAGATGGAAAAATTCGGTTGTGGGATATGAAAAGCGGCGAAGCAACCCATTCGCTTGACGGGGGCGCAGCATGGGTTGAGCACTTGGCTTGGAGTGGTGGCAAAAAACCGATACTCGCCTCTGCCGCGGGTCGTAAGTTGAAACTCTGGAACGCTGTCGGCGATCTCGTTCGCGAATATCCCGACCATCAGAGCACGATTTCTGGTATTCAATGGAAACCGCATGTAAGGCAACTTGCCTCGATTGCTTACGGCGGCGTCACACTTTGGGATCCGCAACAGTCGGAAGCCGTCCACCGATTGGAATGGAGAGGTTCATCACTGGTGATTGCATGGAGCCCTGACGGCAAACACATCGCCACCGGAGATCAAGATTCGACCGTACATTTCTGGATTATATCTACCGGTGACGACTTGCAAATGTCTGGCTATCCGACGAAAGTGCGAGAACTCTCGTGGGATGCCACGAGTCGATACTTGGCTACCGGAGGTAGTGATGAAGTTACGGTGTGGGATTGTTCCGGTCGCGGACCGGCGGGCACCAAACCCATTACGCTTTCCGGGCACCAGGATTTTCTCAGCGTTGTGCGTTTCCAACATCGCGGAAAACTGCTGGCATCAGGCGGTGCCGACGGTCTGATCTACGTCTGGCAATTGCAAGGCAACCTTCGTTCTCGGGCAGTTCATGAAGCCGCTCTGACAGCGGGGGTCACAAGCCTCGTTTGGGCACCAAATGAACAGCATATTGCTGTTGGTGACGCGTCAGGTGGCGTGAGCGTTTTTTCGATCTCTTGATTATTACTGCGAAACCGCGCCTTTTATCGTAAAGCCCACAATGAATTGAACACCCAAAGATTGGCGGGGTTAATGAAGTTTAAGAATTTAATTCGGTAATGCATCAACAAACTCTTGGTAAGAGCGAGTGTTTTTGCCGGGGTGTTTCTTATGCTCGCGATCTTTAACGATTACCGAAATATTTATTTAATCTTCATCAAACCCCGCCTGCAAGAAGTGGGTTTTGTACTTTCTAAAGTGTCCACATATCTTCGGGCTTTGCTATAATATCAGTCCGTCGCTTTGATAGCACCCCATACGGTTGCCAACTTTCCGGCGGCATCAACTGAAGACGGTTGTTTTCCTGATTGCTCAAGTTCCGCGGCAGTCAAGGGACGATTCCACACCTTCACTTCATCAATCAACCCCTTGTAAAACCGATTCAGATGCTCTCCGACCCAAATTGACTGCCCGCTGTTGATGTCCTTTGTTTTATCATCGACTTCATCAATCAACTCACCGTCTATGTAGAATCGGACTTTTTTTGCTTTCTGGTCTCGGACACCCGCGAGGAGATGCCATTTGTCATCGTTCAGGAAATCCGGAGAAGTTATCCCGGCACTATTGGCGCGTCCCTTATCTCGGACACTAAAAGCCATTTTGCCGCGCGTTGCCGGATTGTCACCAGCAACAGAGAGTATCCAAAGCGCATCAGTGCCCGGACGATAGTTCCCGACAATCCCATCGTTCTTTGGTGGCTCATCATCTGTTTTTACCCACACTTGGACTGTTAGCGAATCGCCCGTGGAAAAGGTAATCGAATCTTCGAGTGGTACTTCAACAAAGGCACTCTTGCCATCAAACTCCAACGCTTCACCATGCTTTCCAGCGACCGTCTTTGTGGAACCGTTAATCGTTCCATCATTGCCTTCTTCAGACTGATCTTTTACGGTGTCGCCATCAATGGTACTTTCATCAAAACTCAAATGCAGCACTAATCCGTCCGGCGGATTGGCTTTACTACACGGTGCAAAACTGATGAGTATACCCATCACTGCGAAAACTACAATAACGCCTTTCATGATAAACTCCTTTTGAGAGATTAGCGAAAATAAAAAGGTTTCGGAACCAGTGAAAATACTCTTAACCGCGCGCCACTACATCAATCGCAAAAATGATAGCAAATTTGGCGAAAATAGTCAAAACAAGAGTCGAACTTACGCAAATTTAGCAGAAAACAGATATTTTCCACGTTTTTAACCCCTAAATCCCCTTATCAGGGGACTTTAAGAGGAAGTGCGTAAATCCTAAAGAGTTTACTTTAGATCGCATTTCAGAAAGGACAACTGTGCTGCAGTAAAAAACAGGATATTAAAAAGAATCAGCAGTCCGACGGGGAAAATCACGCTTTGATACGAGAGACGCTCTTCAAACCTTGGCACAGCGTTCGGATCCACAGGTTTTTGAGACAAGCCTTCCCGTACAGGATAGATATGTAAACTCTCCGGATCGTTCCTATCCTCCGTTTTGATGAAATCTATGAACGTTTGTCTATAGCGACGCACCTGTTTGACAAAATTCATATAACTGACAATCCCGGTGTTTGCGAGTCCTTCCATCGCATATTGGAAGCACACTATCGGAGAGATTTGGGTGAGTTCACGGGCGAGTCGAACCTGCCTAAACTGTTGATCTACATGGGTATCGGCAATTTGAGTCCTTGTTTCGTATCTTCTCGTGAAGTACGTCGCCCATCGGCGTGTGGCTGATGGATTATCAGGTGAAGGTGCCTCGCTGAGTTTGGTTACCTCCAGCAACGCCATTGGACGAAATTCATCCTCTATGTTTGCTAATTGTGTGCGTTTTCGCGAGGAGACTATTTCTATTGATGGAATCGGGTCGAGGGTGCCAACAAAAAGTCCGAGTAGGCTCGGAAAGATAAACGCCAAGCATACCCAAGTTAGCAAAAGCCACACCAAACTCGTGATGGCATTTGATACGCGACTTGAGAAGAACAATCCCAGAAAGATAAAGATAGAGATATGCAACGCAAAAAGCCCGATCATTCCCAGAATCCTGAGCGAATCGCCTGAATCAAAGCGGATATTCCCTGAAAGATAGATAATTAACAGGTTCATCAGGATACCTATTGTGAGCGGCACCATAAGGGTAAAAAACGCGCCCAGATATTTCGCGAATAGCATCTGTCCTCGGGAAATCTGGTTAGACATCATGAGGCTCAGTGTTCCCTTTGTTCGTTCCCCGGCAATGGCATCGAAAGTGAATAGTATGACAAAGAAACTCATGAAGATACCGATGAATACCCAGTCGATTTTGATGAGTGTCGTCGCGTCACTGCCGTGATTTGAGGGTAGGTATTCAAGTGTCCATAGTTCTCGCCAATGGTATGCTGTCGTTACGCCGCCGCCGCGCGCCGCCCCTGAACCTACTATGGGGATAGAACGCGGGATGAGTTCATCAGTCCCATCAGCACAGAATTTGAATGGACTTGGCTGCTTGTATATCTCACCAGGGCCGCGCATTGCGAGTCTGCCTAAACTCTCCTGCGCATTGTTTTTGACATGCGATAATCTGCTTTCCATCGCGCGATGATACGTATTGACTTCTTCTCTATACCCGCTATTACCGAAACCGTATATGAGCGCGTTCGCCACCATCAAGGTCGGTAGCAGAATTATCATCAAAGCAAACCGCAGCGTCATGAGGTTATGATATATCTCTTTCTTCGCAATATGCCAGATCATATTTTTAATGTTCCTTGCGGTTCGGTTAGGACAGATGTACCAAAAACGTCCCTCTCCGTATATCCAGCCTGGCGCGTTGCCTGGACTTACATTATTCTGCCTTCACGCTTCAACTCATATCATACCGGAGGAAGGATAGGTATGCCCCCATAAACAGAATAACATTCCACGCCAACAAGATAAAAATGTCACCCAACGCACGAGAGAGATTCTCAGAAACGGAGTTATACCGGTGCTGAAAGAGAGGCAGATCTGTGAACTCGGCTTTTCCTTTATCACTGGAAAACCATGCTCGTGTTGAAAATGCATCTTTACCGGCGAGGTAGTCAACAACTTGACGTTTATAACTTCTCGCCTGATTTATAAAATCGTTGTAACTCTCCCTATCCGTGCCAGTAATTGTCCCGACAGCAAAGCGGTACGTGTCCGCGAAAGAGAGGCGCGAAACATTTCTGGCAAGTTGTCTATTCCTTTCGTCAATATTTTCTCGCCGTTTGAGGATGTCCTCCGCTTTATTCGCATAATCAATACGAAACGGTTCTTGATAACCTAATATCTCCTGATATTTGGAGGTGTCCATCTTGTGAATCGGTTTAGGGGTATAGATCTCATCAAATCCGATCCCTCCCGCCGTTTTTGTGTCCATCCATAACGACATTTCTCCCTCAGTAACGATCGCGTGGATAGGGTGTTTGTAACCGAATTCCTTGAGGATATAGGCATCTCGTTCTTCCCTGAAATCTTCCCACAACTGATCAATCTGTTGCAGTGCTTCTTCTTCAGGTTGAGATTTGGACGGTGGGAATTTCGTCACTGCAAACGTTGCCACATTTGAATGAACGGTCGTCAAGATTCCCCAGATAAACATTGAAAGGATCAGCGTAGTTGCTGCCGTTTTCGTCCATACAGACAGGAGCAATCCCAAAAGATAACAGATGGATATGTATAACAGCGAAACAACGAGTACCATGACAAGACGTAGTAGATCGCTAACATCAAAATCAGTAGTAGGCGCGGCATAAGCGATAACGATCCCGACAGCAAAACTCATCACAACGATTGGAAACAGAGACAACATGCCCCCAAGGTATTTGCCGAATATGAGGGTGTCCCTCGGAATCGGATTCGATAACACCAGTTTTAGGGTACCGTCCTCCCGCTCCCCGGAAATCGTATTGTAAGCGAACAGGATCGCCAAAGCACTGAGCACAATTTTGAAGACAAATATAACATCAACAGTAAGGAAAATCGAGAGAAACGGGTTGTCCGAACCCTGTTTCTGTGCCTGTTGCTCCCAAATAGGGATCGCGAGCCGAATACTCACCATATCCGCGCCGGATTTTTCTGTGCCGACGTTAAAAATACTCAGTGGATTCGGCTTCCTGTGTGCTTTTGGGTTGATTTGGCGATAGGTGTCCCACGTTCGGATTTCTTCTTGATGTTCTCGAACGGCGGTGTGATATGCTGATAACCGTTTTTCGTAATCCTCAACTTGAACAAAAACAGCGGCAGCGGTTGATATCAGACAGACCACAAAACCGATCATGAATCGGGATGTCAGGACATTTGAGACGAATTCTCGCTGGATAATTAGCCAAAGTGTCGTCATAATAGTAGCAGGCACACTCCGCGTGCCGTAGCAGCAGCCCCCCGCAGGCGAGGATTGTATCCTCGCCTAATTACCGATTTATTTTCTTAAACTTCACAAAGTTGGCACTAAGATGTCCTTTTATCAAACTCACGTTATTTATAAAGAGGCGGATTTTCGAGAAAAAGGTTTAAAAAAGACAAAAACTACTGATGGGTACGTTCAAAACGGAGCACGCCGCGATGTTCGGTGCCGACGTAAAAGGCATCTCCATCAACAACGAGAGATGTTATCGTATCTGGAATTTCGGGCACAATTTGTTCCCAAGTCCCTGTTTCCTTTTCTAAATGATAGATACCGTCACCATTCGCGCCATAAACAGCATCCTCTGCTGTTGCTAACGCTTTAATGATGATGCTTGCCCCCGCTTTATCGGTGATTGCATGCCAAACAACACCATCTATTGAATTGAACACCCCTTTGTCAGTTGCAACATGAACCGTTGAACCAGCAAAGACAATTTGATTGAAATGCTTAACCGACTGCGGCAGGTTTGCTGTCCTGTCGTTCCAACTATCTCCGCCATCAAGTGATTGCCAGAGCTGCCCATCCCGTTTACCGACATACACAGTCTCGCCTGACACAGCAAGTTTAAAACCACGCCCAACGTTATCATCTGAAAGTTCGATAGTCTCTTCGAGACCTGTGTAGAACCATTCAGTTTCACCGGGATTCCATCGGAAGAGTTTATAGTTGTACTCCATATAGAACGTTTCACCGCTGACAGCGAAATTACCCCACAACCCTTCCCACATTAATTTGTATGCCAATGCGGTGTCTGCTTGGATTTGTATCAACTGTTCTAAGAAACGTTCTGCCCCAAAATCCGGGTTCTCTTGTATGAGTTGGCTTGATAGCGAATCCGTACCAGAAGAGAGCGTAATTATCACACCTTGCCCCATTTGCCGTTCGTCTTTGAAGTCGAAACTTCTGCCACCTAACACATGGCACATCAGTCTTGTCGAATTAAAAGAAGGAGCGGTTTCTGAGATGGGATTTAGCACATTACCGTCAGCAGATAACTTGAAAATAGCGGTGGAACCGCGCTGTATCCCTTTCGCATAGAGTACCCCATCGGCTTCTACGACTTGAACAATGCGAGGTGTTTCCTTGGACAAGCGTCTATTAATTTTTAAGGCAACGTTGACAGTATCCCACGATCTACCGCCATCGGTTGATTTGACAAGGTTTGGACCCACCCTCGCGTAAAGTGCAGTAGACGCATTTGATGCAGTACCCGCCACGAAACTGACTAAACCGTCCACACGACTCTCAAACCTTGTATTAAATCGGCACCATGTTTGACCGCCATCGATAGAGCGATGAATCCCGGTACTTCCACCCGTATAGAATGTATTTTCGTCCAATGCCACGGCACTACCGATACTGAATTGCATGGGCGTAATACCTGAGGATTCTATAGAGGTCCAAGTATCCCCACAATCAATTGAACGCGCGACGACACCGTCATCCTTCCCTATCAGTAAAAGCGTTTCTCCTGCAGCGAGCAGTGTCATGTTGGGTAAAACACCTATGAGAAGCGAGGTGTCAGCAGGTGTTATGTCTGTCCATGTGTCGCCGCCATCGGAGGATCGAAATATCCACCACGAACGCTTTTCACTTTCCCATAATTGCTTAAAATTTTCTTCCGGGGTTCCATCACCCGCCAAAATATTCACCGAGACAGCGACATAGATCTGGTCTTCAGACATCACTAAAGCGTTAACACGCACAATGTTATCCGCGGGTAATTGTAAGTGTTCCCAAACACCAGTGTTAAGTCGATAGACCCCAAGAGAAGTTCCGGTAAACAACTTGCCGAGTCCTATCCGTAACGTGCCAATTCCAGAGCATTCTATCACCCGACTGTCCAAACCGCTGCTTATGTCTGTCCAGGAATTGCCGGCATCATCGGATCGGAAAATCCCCTTATCAAGGCAGAGATAAAAGGTATCTTCCGTTATCATTAGTTCTCGTATATCGCCTTCTGGACAAGGACCGATTGAATGCCATGTCGCACCGTCGTCAGTTGATGCAAACAATTCATGAGATGAAACAATATAGAGGGTGTCATTGTGCGCCACCACAGGACCATTGTTATGGCTGCCTTGACGCGGAAAATCGGCGTTGACCAGTTGCCATGCCGCCTCACCCGCTGGCAATTTGTAGATACTCTCGTCTCCTATCACGGCATAGAGTGTCCTTTCCGCAGTCGCAGATAAGGTATTTACTGGATGTCGTATGCCGGGTTCGTTTGTCTGAATCCAATTCATAATATCCTCCATAAGATCATCTGAGTGCTGGATACCGCCCAAGGTTTCGTGAATAATAGAGGCTTCTTTCTTTAATCGCTTTCGGGCGCGATGGAGTTGGCTCTTAACCGTGCTCGGCGATACTTCCAAAAAATTACCAATTTCTTCACATGTCATTTCACTCAGGTAGTGAAGTACCACCGCTGTCCGCTCGTGGGTAGGTAACTTTTGAAGGAGATATTGGACGATCTCACGCTGCTTTTCTGTCGCCAATTTCTCAGTTTGTTCTACCATATACTGGGTATAGAACAATGCTTCTACTTCCGCACTACTCATCGCCTCTAAAGACTGCATCGGAATCCTTTTCTCGCCAAGCCATGTAAGAAAACGGCGGGTGGCAATCATATAAAGCCAGGCCGAAAACCGGTTTGGATCTCTCAGCGTACCAAGTTTTTCGTAAGCTCTGAGAAAAGTATCCTGCGTAATTTCTTCGGCGACGTGGTAGTCCTTGACCCTCCTCCATACGAACGCGTGTATCTGTTTTTCGTACTTTTTCACGAGAGTCGTGAAGGCATCCGCGTCGCCTGCCAAGATGCGTTCGACCCATTTAGCGTCGTCGTTTTTCATGCGAATCCTCCGATTAACAATATTGGCTTGTGACGTGTGACAGAAATTATAGGCGGGAGGGTTGCAAATTCGTAATTTTGTGTCTTAAATGTCTTGGAAAGTGCTTTCAGTTCGATAATAGAAATCGAGGTAGACGTAGGTTGGGTTGAAATGGTATTAGAATTACAATATTTACGGGCAGAAAGCCTAATCCTTTAGGTTTATAGTGAATCCTAAAAATAGATAGACATCTTTGTAGCATAACCTGCTTCAAGCCTTTTGATATTTTCTACCAATGTTCACAAGAACCCAAGTCGGGGGCAAAAGCATCTCATCAGTTTTCAATAGCTGCAGCCCCGTAGGGGCGGCATCCGTATAGAAACCATTCCTCACCAGGACCAAAGCCCCGTAGGGGCGGCATCTGTATAAAAACCTATCACATGAAAACCTGTAAAAAATCACACAAACTATAGTATTAAATATCAACGCTGAAGAATTTCAGAAACGCTACGGTCGTCAATACAACTGCTAAGAAACAGAGCAGCAATAAATCCACCATAGAGTGACGGACGGTTTCTGATAAACGCGTTTCTGTCATATCTGGCGGCGGGGAAATTTTTTGGGGTTTTGGTTGATCTGATCGCAGAAACCTCGCAAATTGATCGTCTGAAATTTCATGGAAATACTCCGCTTCAAGTTGGTTATAATAACGCGTGCCTGTTTCAAAATAGATGTCCCGTTTTATTTTCCCAGTCTCGGTTAAATTCATCGCGACATAAATGAGCGAAGCTGTCGGTGTGATTCGGGAAAGGGTTTCTCCGACCGATTCTTGCCGCTTTTTTTCACGTTGATAGGCACGTTCTATTTCGCCGACTTGCTCCTGAAATTTCTGTCGATATTCGGCATCAATCGGTGTCCTGAGTGCCTTGATTTTTTCCTGATCCTTGCCGAGATTAATATCCCCTAAAGCCCTCATTTTTGTTATAATCACTTGGTCCTTTTCTTCATTGAGGTTACTATTAATCGCCGCTTTTTCCATATAGACGCTCTGAATCGCGCGCGTCGGTGCAATAAATTTAGCGGTGAGAAACCCAACACGTGGCGCAATCAACACGGCGAGCACCCAGACACTGAAAGCGACGATGAGTGCCGTTTTGGAATTGTCTAAATAGGTAGAAATTAAGGTGCCTATTGCAAAAAACACGCCAATGTAGAGCAACGAGACTAAGGTCAAACTGAGCACGCGTGGGAAAATGTCAGATTCACCCAACGGAAACCCTTGCGAAACAAGCAAGAACAAACCTAACAGAAACGACACCAAAAACGGGACAACAAACACGATATATCCACCAATTAACTTGCTCCACAAGAACATATCTCGGGGTAATGCATTCGCCAAAGTTACCCGCAGCGTTCCGGCTTCTCTTTCCCCCGCAACAGCGTCAAACGTGAACAAGAGTGCAAGTAGACTGAAGACAGTGCTGACAACAAATAGAAAATCAAGATTCCCTAAAGCAGAGGAGAGCGAGCCTTCTCCAAGTGATGTTGATCCGTGTTTTACACCGTTGCGAGTCATCCCAAGGTAACCCGGAAGGGATTCTTCTACACCTTTTGCAAACACACTTAAAGGTGTCGGTTCGAGAAAAAGTTTAGAGAATTCTGTATCTGGGGCGGGCGGATCCCGAAGTGGATGAAGTGCATCATCAATTTCGGCAACCGAGAGTTCGATAGCTGTCTGATAATTGACCTGGCTTTGGAGGTAATTGCGGTAATTGATGTGCAAGGTAAGCGGCACGAGCAGAAGACACATCACGAGGAGCGCGACGAACCGGACGCTGAGAATATGATGCATCATCTCCTTTTGGATCAATGTCAATAACATGTTGAATTCCCCTTATTTTTTTATGGATTAATTTGGGGCCCCATTGCAGGCGGGGTTTTAAACCCCGCCTGCAGTGCTTATTTTTTACGGATTAACGTTCCAAACGAAGCACACCCCGATGTTCTGTACCGACGTAAAAGGCGTCTCTATCAACAACGAGAGATGTTATCGCATCTGGAATTTCAGGCACAATTTGCTCCCAAGTCCCTGTTGCCTTTTCCAAGTGATAGATACCGTCATTATTCGCGCCATAAACAGCATCCTCCGCTGCCGCTAACGCCTTAAGGATGATGCTTGCTCCCGCTTTATCGGTGATTGCCTGCCAAACAACGCCATCTTCTGAATTGAAAACACCTCTGTCGGTCGCGACATGAACCGTTGAACCAGCAAAGACAATTTGATTGAAATGCGCAACAGACGGCGGTAGGTCTGATGTCCTGTCGTTCCAACTATCACCACCATCAAGCGATTGAAAGAGTTGTCCATCCCGCTTACCGACATAGACGGTTTCTCCCGAAACAGCGATTTTAAAACGTTGTGCCATGTTTTCACGGGTGAGTTCACAAGTTTCTTGGAGACCTGTATCCGACCATCTTGTGTCCCCCGGATTCCATCGGAAAAGTTTACAGTTGTACTCCATGTAGTACGTCTCTCCACTCACCGCGAAGTTACCGAACAGACCTTCCCACATTAAATCATAAGCCAGGTCATGATCGCCTTGTTCTTGACCCAACAGTTTTAGAAAACATTCTGCACCAAATTTCGGATTTTCGCGTATTATCTGCGCTGATAAAGGCTCAACATCTGCGTCAGGATCTGTAGAGTAGGAAATGGAAATTTGCCCATCTTGTCCCGGTAACCCATCAGAATCAAAGGGGAATGTCACCTTCCCGAACACGTGCCACATAAGCCTCCCTGAATCTCGCGAAGGCGGTGTCGCGCCCTCAGTAAAAACGTACCCTTCAACAGGTTCTAAGCAATTTGTATCCGGCACCAAATGATAATAAGCCGTCTCAGAATTACGTCGAATCCCTTTTGCATACAGAACACCGCCGGCTTCGGAAATCTTCACAATGAACGGTATGTCTTCCCTATCTTTGAGTTTCGCATTGAACTTTGGCACCTCAAGCGTATACCTGGGTCGTAGGATGTCAACAGCAGTCCACGAACTCCCTGCGTCTGTTGATTTGACCACACCGCCAGCAATCGTGGCGTACAGCACCTTAGATGCTTTTGAATTTGGACGCGTCTCTAAACTGATTAAGTTATCCACCCGGCACTCAAACTTTGTATTGAATCGGTGCCAAGTTTCACCGCCATCCCTTGATCGATGGATGCCAGTGATGCCACCGGTATAAAAGGTGTTTTCGTCTAAAGCGACAGCAGAACCCGCACTAAACTGCATCTGTGTAATACCGGAAGATTCTGTGGAACGCCAAGTGTTTCCACAGTCCGTTGAGCGAGCCACAACGCCTTCCTCGCCACCTATCAGCAAAACGGTTTTTCCAGACGCGACCAGTTTAATCTGCGGCAATGTTTTCTGCATTAGATTCCGGGCATCCGTAGGCGTTATATCCGTCCAAGAGTCGCCTGCATCGGTTGATCGGAAGACCCACCACGAATCCTTACGCATGTCACACAAATTATGGTAATTTTCCTCTGGCGTTCCGGCACCTTCCATGATATTTACCTTTGCTGCAACGTAGATATTGTCTTCGGACACCGCTAAACAATTCACTATCACAGTATTGTCCACCGGCAACTGTAGGTGTTCCCAAGTTTCTGTTTTAGCGCGGTATATTCCCAGATAAGTTCCAGCAAACAGAGTGTCTTGACTCACTCGTAATGTACAAATTTCGCCGTCCTCTGTCAAACGGTCGTCTAAGCCGCCGTTCATCTTTGCCCACGAATTTCCAGCGTCATTAGATCGGAAAATACCTTCATTAAGGGTTAAGTAAAATGCATCTTCTGTGATCAATAATTCTCTTACACGTCCCTTTGGACAAAGACCAATGGAATCCCAAGTTTTACCCCCATCAGTTGAAGCACACAACGCATCAGATGGAATAATATAAAGCACTCCGTCGTGTTCAGCAATAGGAATGGCACCCTCCGTCTGTTGACGTAAAAATTCTCCGTTAACAAGCTGCCAATTGTTTTCACCCGCGGGTAATTCGTAAATGCTCTCATAACCCATCACAGCATAAAGCGTCCCAGCCGATGTTTTAGCTAATGTACCTACTGGCGCTGCTACACCGGGTTCATTCATCTGAATCCACTCCATAATATTCTCCGTAAGATTGTCTGGCAGTTCAAAACCCCCTAATGTTTCGCGAACCATCAATTCCTCCTCCTTTAACCGCTTTCTTGCCCGATGCAGTCTACTCTTAATCGTATTCAAGGGTACATCCAAAAACTTGCCAATCTCTTCACAACGCATATTACCAAGATAGTGAAGCGTTATCACAGTCTGTTCATTCTCAGTCAATTTGTTGAGCAGATGCTGTACAACCTCATGCCGTGTTTCATTCGCACTATCCTCGCGCTGTTTCTCAAGATATTGGTTATAGAAAACCCTTTCCATCTCCGCTTCAGGCATGGTATCAAGAGATTCAATCGGTTGCTGCGTTTTTCGTAAACACGCCAAACAGCAATTCCTGACAATTGCATGTAGCCATGCGCCGAAACGATTCGGGTCTCTGAGCGTCCGAATTTGTTGGTAAACCTTAAGAAAGGTATCCTGCGTAATCTCTTCGGCGAGATGGAAATCCCCTAACTGCCGCCATGCAAACGCGTGTATCTGCTTTTGATACTTCTTAACCAAAGCAGTAAAAGCGTTTTGATCGCCATTGAGAATCTGTTGAATTAAGGTAACATCGTTACTTTGCATAAGTGCCTCCTAATGGAACTCCCTTAAGATATAAGGATACATGCAAGGAGCAAAAGGTTGCATAACGGGCAATTTTTTTTTCAAAAAAGCAGTTAGTTTATGGATTTTTTTGAAATAGGTCTTACACAGGAGGTGATTTTGGTTTATAGTAGAGTTTGTGCTTTTTCAAAATCTTCTGGTGTGTTAACGTTGAAAAATGAATGGCCTTCAGAATCGTATGTTTTCCAAATTTCTGGCGCGAGGGTCAGGATATTCGCACGTTCCTGCAGCGCATGGACGCGCAAGTCAGGTTCATTCAGCATCTGTTCAATAATAGGTAGACAACGTTTGGAATAGGCAGCACACAACGTTTGGAGGGTAATCGGCGCGTCCTTGTTGTCAGAAGGAGATGCTTTGTAGGTATAGGGCATCACGGCATCATATTCATCCAAAACAGAGACAAGATGGGTGAGTAGTTCCGGTTGTAAAAACGGGCTATCGCATGCGACACAGAGCACGGCATCGTCCGAAGCGTGCGTCAAACCGGTATAGATACCGCCCAACGCGCCAGCGTCTGGCACCCTATCGCTGTGCATCGGTAAACCGAGATGTGCATATTCAGCAGGATTATTGGTAATCAGCAGGAGTTCGTCTGTGACAAGGCGCATACGACGAATAACATGCGCAATGAGTGGGCTGTCACCGAGTTGTAGCAACGCCTTATTCTTTCCCATCCGCCGACTCTTACCACCAGCAAGAATAACACCTGTAACCGAAACCGACTTTCGTAGCGGCGAGGTCACCTCGCCCCTACGCTGCTCACCGTGCTCTACGCTGCTCACCGCGTCCTTACGTTGCACGTTCAATGACATCGACAATTAACTCACCTACCTGTTGTAGACTTTCCACATTCAACAGGTCGCTCCTATCCCGTTTTGAGTGGATTTTTAGAGCAGCCCTGCCTACATTCCCCGCTGTTAAGGTAACCGTTTCAAACCCACGGCTTGCAATCGGAATACTATCCAACCCGACTCCGATCGGCAGATAACGATCCGACACTGGGGTACCGAACGACTCGCCCGATGCCCGAAACAGGTCTGCTAATGCCTTCGTTGTGCGCTTCGGTGGAATCCCGTAGCGCGTAACGAGGTTAACGCCGTTCCCAACACCGAGTCCATCTAAATTGATAACGTAGGTATTTTCTCGGTTGTATGCATCGGCATACCCTTGGACATAGCGCAGTGCGCCACACATACCGTATTCTTCCGCGCCAGTAGCGAGGAACGTTATCGGTATTTTCTCGTCGCGCCCCATCACGACGCGCGCCACTTCAAGCATAACACCGACCCCCGAAGCGTTATCGAATCCTCCGGGAGAACGATTCCCCGTCAAATTGATTTGTAAAAGCAACAGGCAAAAACCTGTGATTCCAGCAATACCCCAGACGATGTAATGCGGCAACCAAAAGAGGGTAAAACACTTAATGAGCATTAGCGTTGTCAGGACGAGCAGCCCAGTGATCGCGATGCCGTAAGATATGGCGCGAACAGCAATCGGCAATACTTGTGATTTGGAGTCGTAGTGTGCAACAAATAAAAAGGCAGGCGTCCTACCATCTTGTTTCGCTCCGTTCTTCGCGATGATGTTCCCTGTCCGAAGTTTCCTACCGACATCATACAACCCCTCAAATCGCTTTTGCCACTGGGTAAAGAACAACGCGGTAGCAAGGCTCAGTAGACAAGCGATACATAGAAGGACGGGAAATCGTTCACCGAACCACGGCACAAACAAAACGACTGGCACAAAAAGTGCTGAAAGAATGCGTGGCAATACTTCAGCGGGGAATTTTGTAAATGAGAAAGGTTCCCATGAAACATCCAGGCCTAACGCAGTAAATTGCTCGACGATATAGTCTTGTGTTTCTGCCTCGCCTGCGCTACCCACCAACCTCGGAACGGCGAGTTGTGTGATGTGATGGTACGCACACTTTGCGTCATAGGTGTGGTCTGTATGCATAACCGCACTTCTTCTATTTCTTAGTTACCGCGAAAACTTAGCCCGTAATGAAATGGAGGGCGGATTTAAGACTGGCACTTGATTGATAATCCTGCGAAGTTACTCCGCAAGGTAAATTAAAAAATCAACTCAGAGCGGAACCGCCTCCCCAAACGTCCTTTGAGGGTTCCAGCAATCTTACGTTCTGATTGTGCGATGTTATGTAACTCCGCAGGATCGTCTTCGAGATCATAGAGTTCAGTCACATCGTTATAGTTTTCGATAAGTTTATGCGTAGCCGTCCGGATACACCGAAAGTTTCGGAGCGCGCTCACAGTCTCAGTGCGATGTGTTTCCGCCTCACCGCGAAGCACAGGCGCGATAGACTTGGCATCAATACGCGGCAACACCGGCACCCCAACCAAATCGCACATTGTCGGATTCAGATCTATCAATTCAACCAAACTGTCTGAAATTTGATTGCCCGCGATACCGGGTCCAGCGATGATAAGCGGTACTCTCAGCGATGCTTCATAAGCGACACTCTTGGTATAAAGCCCATGGTCACCAAGCATTTCGCCGTGGTCACTTGAATAAATGATATACGTATTGTCAAGCATCCCGCGTTGTTCAAGTGCCCGCAACATTTCACCGATCTGGTCATCAATGAGTTCCGTCGCGGCACAGTACTGTTGCCGTGTCACGGTAATCTCCTCAGGCGTAACATCAACAACGCGCCGTTTTACCCACTCCGGTTTTCCATCCATATTATCAACGATAGCAGGAGGCATCTCAGCATTCCGATACTTATCGCCATACTCCGTAGGCGGATCAAACGGGTCATGCGGTCCGACAAAACCAACGAACAGGTGCCACGGAAAATCATCAGGGATCGTTTCAATAAATTCGGTTGAGCGTCTACCGATGTAGGTATCAGCAAAATCCTCAGTCGAGAGAACAGAACCGTGGGAACCGTTTTTAACCCAACCGCCGCCACTGCGTTTCCGATAGTCTTCATGGAACGCCTTAAGCATTCCTTTCTCTTCAAGATAGTGGGTATAGGGACCGATAGGTGTTGGCGAACTCCCCGCGTGCATCTTGCCTTCGCATTCCTCTGGATGCGTGAATCCCCAACTATAAGTACGGGGGCGGTCGCCGTAGCGTCCGTTATAACCGTCAGGTTTGGCAAGATCGAGTTTACCGACACATCCGACGCGATAACCGTGATCGCGGAGTTGTTGATAGTAGGTCGGTACAGTGGCAGGCAGGAAACTCCCGTTGTCCACCGCTCCGAGTCGAGAGGGTTGCAGTCCAGAAGCAAGCGCGATCCGCGATGGCGCGCAGACCGGTGCGTTCACCGTGCAGTTCGGAAAACTGACACCGGTTTCTGCCAACCGTCGCAAATTCGGGGTATTAAGGGCAGCGGGGGCATTTTCAGCAGTTTCGAGATAGTCATATCGGTGCTGGTCCGACATAATAAAGAGAACATTAGGTCTATCGGTTTTTCGGGTCATTTTAATTATTCCGTAGTTTCTCCATACTTTAACGTGGAGATGGCATCACAAGTACACGGATCACATTTAGGCAACTTATAGCGTTGGAATCGCTAACTGTTTACAAATTTCTTTAGCCAATTGATTATCAATTTCAGTATGGCGAGGCACAGGAGTTTTCGTATTCATCACAGGGTTTCCCCATACGGCGTGCCTTTTCCCTTCACGAATCAAAAAACAACCGTGCTTCTTGAGATGTTTAATCAACGCTCTTCGTTTCATATTTGGATTGCAACTGCCTGATAGCCATTTTCGACGAGACTAATGGCTTCCTCGCGGTTAATTTCGAGTATTTCGCCGAGGGTTATTTTCAGTGTATCCAGCAATTCGCCGCGCGTTTTCTCCTGGCAATTCACACTGGGAATTTCCTGGATCCGCCCGACCCACCATTCTCCGCGTTGCTGGATGAGCGCAGTATAGGTATGTGCCATGGGGCTCTCCTTTCTTTGTTGTTTAGGTTTATTATACACAGTATCACGTCAATTTTCAATGGAAATGGCCACTATTAGAATAACGCCCTTGCCAAAATCTACTGGGTATGTTATTATGTCTCCATAATTCTTTAGGACTTACGCAGCCCGTAGTGCGTGATAGGTAAGTTATCATGGAAAATGCGTAAGTCCCGTCCTCAAAAAGGAGCCTGACATGGCAGTTTTTTTACATACACGGGTTCGCGTCAGCGACCTTGACGGTTCTATCAATTGGTACTGCGATCATTTAGGGTTTAAAGTCCTCAGTCGGAGCGATAAATCTCCGGCAGGCAACCAGATCGTACATCTTGAACTTCCGGGCAATGCACACACACTGGAGTTTACCTACTCACCTGACTTCGATCTTCAAGTCCAAGAAGATCTAATGCACTTTGCTATCGGTGTCCCGGATATTGTCGAATTTTGTGATGGGTTAGAGAAAGCAGGATTGGAAATCTGGCCCGATGAATGGCGCGAACAATTCACATCTGGCGGCATGAAAATGGCGTTCATCACCGATCCAGACGGCTACGAAATCGAGATATTGGAACGCGCAGACGCTTCTGGCGATCCGCTCGATGTTCTTGACGAATCTTAAATCGTAACTTGTGGGTTGGGTTGAACGAAGAGAAACCCAACAAAACCGTTTAGACATAAGGCCAGAACTGGTTCCACGCCGTCAGCCAATCTTTTGCTCGGCTTTCAACGGTGACAGGGCCTGTTATTTCAACCCCTTGTCGTCCTTTGAATTCTGCGAGTTTATCTACGCTTGAGAGTTCAATTTTGATTGTCGTTGGTGCATCGGGAACGTAAGGCTTAACACCTGTTAAATCTGTGAGTGCGTCTCTCGTTGCGTCCTCAATCAATTGACGGGCACGGACAGGCGGAAGTTGCCGCGCACTGTATCGACTTAACCCCTGTTTAACCGCGACTGTAGGCAGATCATCGCCGAGAAGTTCTCTGGCTTCTCGGCAGACTGCCGCGTCGCCAGTGACAAGTGCCACAGGAACGCCATAAGCTCCGTTGAGCGCAGCGTTCACACCCGTTTCACCCACAAGGTCATCATTGAACCAGAGATTCCGGTATTGCACACTGGAAATCGTATGGCAGAGCACACCATCAGGCGTGTTGCTGCGAGCATGCATACCGATGAGTAGACACGCATCACAACCCTCTTCCCACATACCTTCATAGCGTCCCCATCCGTGATGTGCTACCCACTCACAATCCGGGTGAATCTTATCAGGGATCAGCGAATTAAAAGTCCAACCTTGCCCCGCGCCGTGGCAATCCACAACGACAATTTCCGTCGCGCCAGCGGCTTTCGCACCGCGCACCGCAGCATTAATCTCTTCCGTATAAAGGTGCCGACCTTCTTCAAACATCGCCGCACCGCCAGTCACCTGATCCCACACGACGATACCACTAACACCTTCCATATCCGACATAATCAGTACTCGCACAAGCTTTACTCCCTCTTCCTGCTGGATCCCATAGGTTTTCTTCTCAGTATAAAGCTACATCGCTCATAGTGAATCGAAAAAATAAATAGACCTCTTTGTAGCATAACTTGTTAATAGTTATCGGTTATCGGTACGCTGCGCTTTCAGTTATTGGTTAAGAGTGTCTTGCAGTGAGAGTTGTAACTGAGAACTGAAAGATTCTTCGCAGAAAAATCGTACTGACAACTGACAACTATTTCTGTAGCATAACCTGTTAGGTTGTGCCAGTGTGAATGCCTGTTATAGGCATTCACACTGTTTGGATGTGCCAAATTAATTATAGGTTTTACTATAAAACACAACTTGCCTATGTTTGGTTTTTTTTCACTTCTTTCAGACCTTCCTCATTCTGACGCGGATCATCGGTTGGTCCGACCTTCAAATCAAGCGGATGTGCCAAACTATAATTAGCACCCTTTCCACCTCGGATAGCACCCTGTGACGCATCAACGAGACGGTAAAAATCCGATATAAGCTGAGCGTCAATCTTCGGATTGTTTTCAATAGTCGCATCGTCAACATTCCGGTCAGAAGATGCCTTCACCTTAGATGCATCGTCCTTGTCCTCTTCTGTCGGAGACGGTATGGTAGGATAGCGTAAGTCTTTCATTAGTAAACATCCTTGTTGAATTAAGGAATTATCTTAACCTGCCGCTCGGAGTGCGTCGAGGGTATTCTATGAATCTGCTTGTGTGTCGAGTATGTATAAACAAAGCAGATCGACTTCCTTGCATAGACATATAACATTCAAGTGATCTCAAATAAAAGTCAAGATCCAAGGAGAGGGTTGGACTATCTTCAATCTTCTCAATTTTCAGATAGATGGGGTCTGAGGATAACGTGTCCCTTGAAATGGTGCGTCCGTGAGAACGCCAACGCTCATAATCGCTTAGAACTCTGGCTATTTCTTCCGCTTTTTTTCTCTTTTCTTCTGGTGTAACAGGATTCCCCGTCGAATTATGCGTATCCCAATCTCTGAATTTATAAGTAGAAAGCCATTTAGTCAAAAGATCTTGCGATAACAACCGGGCTTGTTCAAACTGGTAAAGTTCACCCGCGTCAAAATTATTGAGAAGGATGAGTTCTGCTGCGTTCAATTGTCCCGATTCTGCTTTTTCGTAAAGTCTCTGATACTGGTTCAAATATGACATGGCTGGTACAAACTTTCCATCTTTCTCAATTTGTGGATCAATCGGTCCCAAACACGAGAAGTAATTCATGAAAATCTGATCGCCTGCCATCACGAAAACTGTACCTGCGGACATCGCTCGGTCAGGCACAAGAAAGTAAACTTCATTGTAATGATGTCGGATCACAGTTACCATCCGCTCAACAACTTCAACGATACCACCAACTGTATCTAAAACAATGGCTATTCGATCCCGACGACTTCCGAGGCGTTCAACAGATTCCTTGATAATCTTCTCCAACCCAGGTAATATCGGACCAAAGATTGTGAGTACATCCGCTTGGAGGATATTCTCAAGCCTGCTCAGGTCTTGGTTGAGGATGTCTCTTTGAGATTGACGGGCACTGGGACGTTGTGTCACTAATAGGTTTCTCCTTTGATTTAAAAGCGTTTATCTGGTATAGTGTATATTACACTTATCGTATATGTTATACCATACTTGGCTTTTAGGCAAGTATCAATTTTCACCTTCGCTTACGCTTTCGATTTCTGTAAAAAAGGATTTATAATGGCAAGAAACAGACGCACCACGCAGGAAAGAGAAGTCCAAGACTACCGACACGACAATGCAACCCGAAGGAACAACCCACCCGCTGGCATCGCTGCACAAGGAAGAATTGAAGAAACACCGAAACAGGAATACGCATACAACCCGCACCTACCACCGATACTGCGTTTCGATCCTGATGGTGATGTTGACGAACTTCACGAACTCCTCCGAAAAGCACAGCACCAAACGCTTACACCAGATGAAGCAGAAAAGATTGCAGATGCCCTCAAACATCACGAACCTTGGTTGGAATGGGCAGGGAAACAGGAGACGAAATCTTTTACTGTGGATCCGGTTGCGTTGCATGTGCATGAACGCGTGAGTGCGAAAGCGATTCTGAAAGTAGCAGAACGCGAGAACGTTCAACGTCAACTCTTTGCAGATCCGCAGCAGACGTATAACGAGGCTGTGGAGTTTTACAAGCACGATGTGGATTGGACAAATCGGCTTATTCTTGGGGATAGCCTGATGGTAATGAGTTCTCTTGCACACCGAGAAGACCTCGCGGGAAAGGTACAGATGATTTACATTGATCCTCCCTACGGTATCAAGTTTTCCTCGAACTTTCAACCGACAGTATTTCAGAGAGATGTAAAGGATAGAGACCAAGATTTGACGCGTGAAGCTGAGCAGATAAAGGCATACCGTGATACATGGACACTCGGTATCCATTCCTACCTCGCCTACCTTCGCGACCGATTGATTGTAGCAAAAGATTTGTTGACGGACAGTGGTAGTGTCTTTGTACAGATTAGTGATGAAAATGTTCATCGAGTAAGGGCTATTTTGGATGAGGTGTTTAAGTGCGAAAACTTTATCGCTGAAATATTCTTTAGGAAGACTGGGGCACTTCCTTCTGATACAATTGCTTCAACTGCTGATATTATATTGTGGTATGCCAAGAAAAAAGAAAATGTTAAAGTTCGTCATGTCTTTCTTGAAAAAGGAAAAGGTAATTCTGCCCATAAAGGTTATGATTACCTAGAATTAGAAAACGGACATAGACGTAGATTAAATGGAAAAGAAAAGGAAGACCTGTCCATTCTTCCGGATAACAGTAAAGTCTACTCTTCAGTATCTTTGGAATCTTTGGGTTGGAGTGATGAAGGATCAAAACCTTTCAATTTTCAGGGTGAAAACTATATTCCTCGAAGCAATGCACATTGGAAGACAACACATCTTGGTTTAGAAAGATTGGCAAAAAGTAATCTGATTTTTGCTGCGGGAAATACTCTTCGATATGTCATGTATCAAGAGAATTTTCCTGTTTTACCTCTATCAAATATGTGGAATGATCTGATGGGCGCTTCAAACATGAGATATGTAGTTGAAACGAACGTTAGAGTAATTGAGCGTTGTCTCCTCATGACTACAGATCCTGGTGATCTTGTCCTTGATCCAACCTGTGGCGGTGGTACCACAGCGTTTGTTGCTGAGAAATGGGGCAGACGTTGGATAGCGATTGATACCAGTCGCGTTTCAATCGCCTTAACGCGGCAACGGCTCTTGACAGGTAGTTTTGAATATTACAAACTCAAAGACGACGCTGATGGTGTTGCCAGTGGGTTTGTCAATGAAACTGTGCCACACATTACGCTCAGAAGTATTGCCCAAAACACCGCGCTTGACCCTATTTTTGAAGAACATAAACCGATTCTTAATGAGAAACTGGAGACGTTGAACAGCGCATTAGCAGATATTACGCCAGAAATCCGAACGAAACTCCATGCTAAACTTGCAGATAAGGAAAAACGCGAAGGGAAAAGATCTATCACGGATGCTGATAAACGGCGTTGGAAACTTCCAGAGACGGCTTGGCAGGAGTGGGAAGTGCCTTTTGATACCGACGACGATTGGACGGAAGCATTGCAGGATGCACTGACCGATTATCGTGAAGCATGGCGCGCAAAGATGGACGAAGTAAATGAATGTATCGCTGCAGCCTCAGACGGTGAGGAGTTAGTTGATCAGCCAGAGGTGGATAGGAAACGGATTCGGGTGAGTGGTCCGTTCACCGTGGAGGCGGTACAACCGCCGGAGGAATTCCTTGATGTTGAGTCTCCTATCGGTGGCGAACCTGATGATATGGAGGACACATTTGACTCCGATACTGAGGAACACGAGGCTGTCAATGCGGAGGCATATCTTGACAAGATGATTCGTTTGTTGCGGGAGGATGGTGTCAAGTTTCCAGATGACCAGAGACTGATGTTTGCGACACTTGATTCGCTTGAAGGAGGTATCTTACATGCCGAAGGGAGTTGGGAAAATAGTGATTCGGATCGCCGAGTCGCTGTTGCGTTCGGTCCTCAGCACGGACCTGTTACGGTGATGCAAGTTGAAGATTGCCTGCCTGCTGCATCTCGCCGCGGTTACGATGAGTTGATTTTTGCGGGATTCAGTTTTGATGGTGCAGCACAAGTGATTATCCAAGAAGATCCGAATCCGAGGGTGCGTATCCACATGGCGTATATCAGTCCGGATGTAGTGATGAATGACCTGCTGAAGAATACCTCTACCAGTCAGTTGTTTACGGTGTTTGGGTTGCCTCGCACGACGCTTGGGACAAATGACGATGGAGAATACGTTATCACGATGGCCGGTGTGGATATCTATAATCCTGTTGATAACACAGTGAGTTCGGCTGGTGCGGATAAGGTGGCGGCGTGGTTCGTTGACTCGGATTATGACGGACGGACATTTTGTATCACGCAAGCCTTCTTTCCTGATAAAAAGGCGTGGGATAAAATTGCCCGTGACCTCAAAGGTGTGATTGATACGGAGAGTTTTGAGACATTCAGTGGGACGGTGTCTCTGCCGTTTCCTGCTGGAGAATATGGGTGTGTTGCTGTGAAGGTGATTGACCCACGCGGGAATGAGGTGATGCGAGTACATAATTTGGAAGGGTAGGATCCGCGATAAGCCAAGATTCTGACAACAAAGTGGTAGCAGTCGAGAAATTCATAGCATCTTTCAATTACTTGGATGTAATAGTAATACGTTTCAACATTAAAAATTATAAAGAGGAGGATATATGATGAAAACTGAATTTGAGAACACACAGGGTGAATACAATATGTTTGGCGATCTTAAAACGCAAAAGTGGGCACGTGAAGCACTACCAAAATTGGTGCCACTGGCACATGAACGGAAAACTATCACCTATCAGGAAATGGCAGAAACATGGTTTGACACAAAAGGCTACCAGAATATGGGAAAAGTATGTGGCATTATTTCAACGACATTATATGAGTTAGAACGCCGTCCAGATTGGAAATTCGGAAAAATACCGCGCATTACAAACATCGTTATTCGAAAAAATGAAAAACCCGGCGCGTGGGTTAATGAAAAAATATCCGGAGATAGGAATATTGCACCACTTAAGGATGAATACTATGAATATCATCTTCTCCCCACTTATGAATATCCGTACTGGAATGAAGTTCTTGAAGCATTGGATTTTACAATTCCAGACGATATAAAACCAGTTCCTATAGATTCAAATGTAATTAGTTGGAAACCACATCAACTCCTAACAGATTTTTTGTCTGCAGCTGAACATGGTCAAATAGAGATTACACCTGATTCAATTACCATTGAATTGCAACCAAAACCTCATACACGACCAAAACAACTACCAGAAGGAAAAATGGCGGTTTATGTCTTTTCTACGGACACAGAAATCCTGAAGGTTGGCAAAGTAAATACCGGATCTGAAAATCGATATTGTCGCCATCACTATAATCCACAAGGGGCAGGTAGTACGTTGGCAAAATCACTTATGGAAGATGAAAATATTCCAGTGATGTTTAGACCGGACAAAAAAACGGTCTCCGATTTGATCATGGAACACACAGATAGAGTGAATTTCCTCCTTGATGCAGAACTTGGTTTCTTTGTGCTAAACTTATTTGAGGCATACATCCAATGTAGATTAAAACCAAAATATGAAGGTTTCAAGAGTCAGCGTTGATATATTCTGTTTCTGATTGGTTTTTGATATGTTTGGGTTTTTGATGAGGGTTGGTTGGAATTGTTTGATTAGATGTTTTTGTTTGAATCACAGATTACATGGATTTGCAGGAGCGATCTCCGAATAGCGACCATTGGGTAGTCGGGAATCGGAGTTCCCCTCTACAGAGTGATCGGTGTTATGTTATGGAAATGCTAAGAAGTGCGTGGAAAATGAAATTAAACATCATCTATTTACTATTGATAGCATTATTAGGAATTATAGTTTCTGCGTCAATTGCCCAACAAAACCAAAACGCACCAAAAACAGATACGGAAGTTGAGGCACTCCGAAAGCGCGTCTCTGAACTTGAAAACAAACTTCAGATAGTGGAAAACGTTGAAAAGATGGAACTGGCAGCGAAACTCGCTGAAGCACAAGCGAAACTTATTGATACAGAATTTGGTAAATTGAAATTGGAACTGAAAGATTCTAATCAACAATGGTTAATAACTTGGATAATTATCTTTTTGGCGTTTTTATCCGCAGGTGGTATTGCTTTATGGTTACGGTTAATATCAAAGATGGATGACTTGATTGCAGATCGGGTTGAAAAAAGACTTGACGGATTTCAAGATTCTATTGAACAAGTAGACACACTGACGAATGAACTTAAGGAAGCCGTAGAGAAAGTTAATATACTGGAATCCCAAGTAACTATATTGAACAAAGAACATGCGGCTGACATAATAGAGAAATCTATTATCCACTTCCAGGACGAAGCTTATTATTTTGAATTAATTGATAAGGTCACCGAAGAAGCACTATTAGATTTATTTAACGATAATACGCGCCATATTAGTGTCAGGGGCAAAGCGATAAAAGTTTTGGCAGACAGAAAATCTACAAAATTTATTTTTCCAGTGCTGGAATTCTTAAATTCAACCTTGGATTCTGATACTTATAAGGATGCAGGATTTGAAACACAACTTGAACTAAAGAAACTTGTAAATTATCTTGGAATGATACACACACAAGAGTCCTATGATGGGTTGACGATATTTCTAGACCGGTTATTACTGGAAGATACTGAAATGGAGGATGTCTATATAACTTGGACTGTATTTTCGCTTGCGTCTGCTGGTTCTGCATTGAATATTGGAAGCTCAGTTTCAAAAATGAGGGAAGCTATACCATATTTAGAAGCACGTTTTGATGATAAACAAGCGTTTCAAAACCTTGCAGGATACTTTGATAAATTCAATGAACCAGGCGGTATTAAAGAAATTCTGAGAGATTTTGGCCTTATGTCTTCAGATATAAAAGAGACCTGTTTGGCTTTATTGGAAAAGCATGATCCCGACTTTGTGGAGCAACAACGTGCTGCAGCAACAACTACTAACACAGAAAGCGAGGACGACGAATGAATCAAAGTCAACAGAATGATATTCCGATTCAACCTGTAGAACAACCGATCTTGTGCAGTCCTTATGACGAACCTGATATGCACTGGATATATGATACCAGCACAGGTGAGGCAGTGCAAAACCCTGGACGGCGTGAGGCGGGTTATTGGTATAAAACCGAACGTACCGGTAGTGCTCAGCTGAGTCTTTTTCAAGAGGAGGAACGAGACGATCTGCCGTTGGTGAACGCGCTCCGTGCTGATGTGAAACGGTGGCGTGAGACAAATTATCGGAATGCGACGGTTGTAACCCGTGAACTCCTACGACATTGGGCGCGCGATGACCTGTTACGACGGCTCTTTTTCTGTCAACGCGAGGCTGTTGAGACTATCATATACCTCGTTGAGATACGTCAAGGTGCCAAACGTCTCGGTTTTAACCCAACTTTTACCGATGAGGACTTCGCTAAGTTAGTGGATGCACCGAATGAACCTGATCTCGCTGACCTCATCCGTTTTGGATGTAAAATGGCTACCGGTAGCGGTAAAACCGTTGTTATGGCGATGCTGATTGCGTGGGCATTTTGCAACCGTGGTAAAGTGCCTTCTGATGAAAGGTTTCCTCACGCTGCGCTTGTCGTCTGTCCGAACTTGACAATCAAAAAACGGCTGCAGGTATTGCGTCCAGAAGATATGGACAATTACTACGATGCATTTGAACTTATCCCGACAAAACTCCGTCCGCTACTGAATAGTGGGAAGGTGTTGATTACCAATTGGCATCAATTTGCCCCCGAGTCTGAACGTAGTGAAGGTGGACAGACCTACGCTGTTGTGAATAAGGGCGAAGAAACGCCGGATGCTTTTGCGAAGCGCGTCTTAGGCGAACTCTATGACCGTGCACCGATTATGGTATTGAACGATGAGGGACATCACGCGTATCGTCCTGCACCTACGACTGAAAGGCTATCGGCAGATATAAAGGAAGAACGCCGCGGGGCTACTGTCTGGGTGAGCGGGTTGGATAAATTCAATCAATCGTGTGGTGTTAAGTTCTGTGTAGATCTATCTGCTACGCCTTTTTACATTAAAGGAAGCGGACACGACGAAGGTTCACCTTTTCCGTGGCTTGTGAGCGATTTCGGTTTGGTGGACGCTATTGAGAGCGGTATCACGAAGATTCCTCGTCTGCCTGTGAGTGATACGACGGGGAGACCTGAACCGAAGTATTTTCGTTTGTGGCAGTCAATTACTGACGAGATTTCGACTGCTGACAAGTTACCAGGTGGCAAACCTAAACCGAATGCTGTGTTCCGAGAAGCAGAGAACGCGCTCAATACGCTTGCAGGTCAATGGAAGGAACGATTTGATTACATTCAGGCGGCATCGGACGAACAGGATAAAACGCCTCCGGTGCTAATCATCGTGTGCGATAATACGGATATTGCGGAGCATATTTACGAAAAGATATCTTGTGAACGTGAGGTGGAGGTCGTTGATGAAAATGGAAATGTGAAGACAGAGATTAGATATGAACGTAGCAATATCTTTCCCGATTTGCTTGGAAATATGGATGGCGAACACACCCTGCGTATTGATAGTAAGGTGTTAGATGCTGCGGAGAGTGGTGATCCGACTAAGAACCGTATCCAAGCTGCTGAGGAACTTCGAGAAAAAGTCGCGACGATCGGAAAGAAAGGCAAACCGGGTGCACATATCCGGTGCGTTGTGTCTGTGGCGATGCTCAATGAAGGGTGGGATGCGAATAACGTCACGCATATTCTCGGGTTGCGTGCTTTTAGCAGTCAGCTGCTGTGTGAACAGGTCGTTGGGCGTGGGCTGCGCCGCATGAATTACACGCCAGATCCTAAGACTGGTCGACTCACGGAGGAATATGCGGATGTCTACGGTATACCATTTTCGGTTATTCCTTTCAGAGGTCGTCCGACACATCGTGCTGAACCTGATGACAAACCGATAAATCACGTCCGAGCGATTCCTGGACGCGAGGCTTATGAGATACGGTTCCCTGTCGTGGAAAGCTATGCTTTTGCATTGCGTAAGGATGAGATTAAGGCGGATATTGAAGCGATGGATAGGCTTCGTCTTGAACCTGAACATACACCGACTGCTGTTTTTGTGAAAGCGGCGGCAGGTTATCAGATTGGGGATATAACAACTTTAGGACCTGGTGAGTTCACTGAGCATGACCGAGAACAATACTATCAGCAAACACATATCCAAACTATCAAGTTTGAAATTGCGGGGCAAATTGTCTATAAATTGGTCGGTGACAAATGGAATGCGCCGGATCCAGAAAGTAAACCTGCCCTTCGGTTGAAGTCGCGACATCGTTTGTTTCCACAGGTTTTCAAGTTGGTTGATAGATATATTGAGACAAAGGTTGATCTCCGAGGGTGTAATCCGTGTGAGCTTGGTCTCCAGAAATATGTGGAGTTGATTGTTAGCCGATTGATGACTGCTATTCTACCTGATGAAACGCAAGGTGAGGTTCCGTTGCTGCCGATTTTGAATCGCTATAAACCTGTTGGCACATCTGCGGCTGTGGATTTCTTCACGACACGCTCTTGCCACGGCACACAACGCAGCCAAGTTAATCTGGTCGTGCTGGATACGCAGAGATGGGAACGTTCTGCATGCTTTTATTTGGAGGCATCTGATGCGGTTAAATACTATGTCCGTAACGATCATCTCAATTTGAGTATCCCGTATCAGCATCGTGAGGTTACACATAGCTACGAACCGGATTTTATTGTGAGGCTTAAGAACGGTGTCAATGTGCTTTTGGAGACGAAAGGGTATAAACGTCAGCACGAATCTTTGAAAAGTGAGGCTGCAAAACGCTGGGTCGCCGCAGTCAATAACTGGAATCGTGAGCGACTTGGTGAGGAGGAACAACAAGGCAAATGGGTGTTCCATGTGTGTGACGACCCACAACGTCTAACACAAGAATTGAATCAGTTACTATCTTCTGAAAGTTGATATTGTGAGGTTCACACGAAATCCCTTAAGATTCGCGTCATCCGCGATTCAGACAATTGATAATTCCGCAGAGAAAATATGTTTTGCTGAAAAATGCCTCGTAGTGAGAGGATTTCGGTATTTTTAACCCCCTAAATCCGCCTTATCAGGGGACTTTAAGAGGAAGTGCGCAAGTCCTATTAGATATAAAATTTGCTAAATAAAAAGGAGATTTATTAAGTTCATGATAAAATCTTTAACTCTACGAAACTATAAAGGTTTTAGTAACACAACCATTGAATTTTCTAACATCACATGCATTGTAGGAGAGAATAGTACAGGTAAGAGTACAATAATACGAGCCATCCAAGACTTATTAACCTCAGATAATCCGATATCTCAAAATGATTGCAAGGTAGGTATAAATGATAATAATACGACATCTTTATTGTTAGCACTTCAAAACGGAAGAAACAGGTCTAAAAATATCAAAAATGTTGAACGTGGAGACGATAACCCCGTTCCTGAATGCATTACATCTATCAGTCCGATCGCAACATCTTATAACTTTACTGTGGCAAACAATTCGTACTACGATCAACCTATAAAAAATCATAATATTGGAGATATCGCATGGCGGAACATTTTAAGCGACTGTGATTTTACTTTAAGAACTGCTGCCGAATCAATTACTTCGGGTAGTAGTGCTAAGAGATTCAATAATCAACATACATTAGAAGTATCCAAAAAATTTACAAATACTTTTAATGATATGCTGAAAGATAGTAATAGGCAGTATGAGTTTGAAGTGTTTTTTGAAAGAAATGGAGACAATTTAGCAGTTCAATTGCTGAATTCTTATAGAGTAAGAAATAATGAATCTAATGAAGAATCGCCACAAGTTGATTTGGAGCATGAGTCTGTAGGCTTTCAGACTTTAATTACTCTCTGTAGTTACCGTTTTAACGATCAAGATAAATCCGAAAAGATATTTGTTATGGACGAACCTTTTACAAATATACACCCCAAGGCACAGAGGCACGTAAGTCGTATGCTTCAATCATTAAGCCAAAGTTTTCAGATTATCTACGCAACCCATTCCCCTCACTTATTACCTGAACGCGATAAGGTTCAATGCACATTGACAGAGGCTGCTGGTGATTTATCAATCTGCAAATTTGAAGAATATCCTTTGAATCTCTTTTATGATCTTTCACCACTCGCTTTAGATACGGTTGAAGAAATAAAAAGAAGCGATTCTGCCATAAATGTAATTCCTGAAGGTGCGACAGATGATAAAATATACCAAAGTCTTTTTAAAATAGAAGAAATTTCTGATAAAATTGATATTATAGATATGGGGGGGAGCGGTAATTTAGAAAATCGTATTAGGTCCTTTGCAACTATAGATAAACCAAGTTTATTTATTCTTGATCCCAATGAGGAAGTAAAAAAACTTGGACGTTCACGTGAACTTATAGCAAAATATGATCATCTTTTTCTATTGGAATTAAGCTATCAAAAGGACAATCACGTGAAGAAAGGAATAGAAAACTTAATCCCAAATCATATAATCGAAAAAGCCTACAAAGAACTGGAAAATGTTGTGCAAATACTTACCAAACAGTACCATGGAGAAGAACCTACTGAACAATATCTCGTTTTGCAGAAACCAGATTTAGCTGATTTTTTTGTAAATGAAGCTGAAGACGATGATTACGAATTTTTTCGTCCAGTTATTGACAAGATTACTGAAATACGCAAGAATTTGGAATATAGGCTTTAAACAGCACCAGCCTTTGAAGTGCTAGCGTTATTTCGGCCAAAAATCAGCAAAGTTAAGGCAAGTATTTTACTCAAATCCTGTTCAATGAGACTGCTATCGTATCACAATCCTGGTTTAGACTGTGGTCCAAATTTTCGATGGCATTACATTTTTAGAGTTGTGCAATCTCACGACTCGAAATTATTTTGATACCGTATTCCGTTTCTAATCGGTTTTTATTGGTACTATGGAATATGGATTTAGTCCCGGCATTCCGAGCACTGTCATCTGTACAAAAGAACTCATTACCTACTGCATAATGTGCCGCAAGTGAGTCCCCATCGACCCACTCGGCAACCGCTTCCGAGAATTCCTTCCAGCGTTCGATAAATTCCTTTCTACGTTTGACCGGTATCGACTGGACATCTAAACCAACCAGATTAAATTCCTCTTTAAACCTATTGTATGCTGCTTGTCCGCAACCCATACTCGTTATGTAGTCACTGCAACTTGCTAATGGTTCAGCGTATCTCCAGAATTCATCCAGATCGGTGGGATTGATATACATGTCATCTGGAATATCTTTAGGGCGGACTGTTCCTATATTTGTCATTCTGAGCACCCGGAACCTAAGATTTCGGGCTTCTAAAATCTTAGCCCACAGCTTAGGGTGGAAGCCTGGATGAAGTTCAACGTTTGGTTTAAAACCAATTTGCATAGTCAACGTCTTACCTTTAGGTGGTAAATTATTAACTGTTGTACAGAGATGGTAATTTTCAAAGAATTCAGCTCTCAATTTCTTTTTGATGGGTTCTAAACTTAAAGCAATTTCACAGATATGTGGCTGAATTCTACCGTTGCGGATTTTATTTTTTATTTCCGCAAGGTGGTAGCCATCTTCATCAATTACTCTTTCCCAAACGTTTGAATCAAAGGTTACATTCATAACATGCTCCAATTCTCAATACCTTCACCAAAAAAGTGTAAAGCCATCGGAAATTTGTACCACTACTTAAACCAAGGTTGTGATACAATCAACTAATACCGCGTGAGGAAAAGTACCTCTGTACACCGGACGTAATTTGAGCAAATCGTTGATCCATAAAACTATGTTCACGAGGATTATCCATCATCAAAGGATACAAATACGATCTAAACACGCTAACATCTTTTTCTTTAAATAGGTTTAGCCATTCGTCCAAGTGAGCATGGAATGGCTTATCAATCATATACGGTTCTAATGACTCAAGGTCCATTATTGTTAATATCGTCAGAGGCATAACTTTTAGATCCTCCATTAAGTATTTCTGTTGCTTTAAAGATTGGAATTCGGAGTCTAAAAACCAACTCATGAGTAGTGTAGAAAATATTTGATCAGACAGAACTAAAACGGGATAGATTTTTTTCACTTTGCGAATGTCTATTCCTTGAACCGCTGCTCTCTTGTTTTCGCGTCTATTTCCCAACTTTAGGATAGCATTCCACAACTGCTTAATACCTTTTTTAGCAGATTTAATATTCTCGTTAAAGATGTTAAAATCTCCACTAAACTTAGCTTGAGCAGATAAGATCGTTGCTTTACATTCCATCAAGATTAGAGTATTGTCACAACATATTGCAATGTCAGTACACTCATCTTGCTGCTTTTGATGGTATTTAGGGTTAACAATGAGTTTATCCCCGTTGGATGGGTCTTGAGAATAGATACCGCGCTTAATTATTGAGGAAGCATAGTCCTCAAAGACATCGCCCCATAACTTCTCAAAAATCCCCCTTTCCATCTTTTTTTCCTTTAGATAACCACGAATAGTCCAGAATACACCAGTCTGAAGTTTGTCCAAGAGAAAAGAAAAATCAACGCAAATCGTTCGATCTTCACTTATCTTTAAAATCGGATATTCACGCCACAAAAGGAATTCGTCTGCAAATTTAGGATGCTCTTCTGCGCTATTTCTCAGTTCGTCCATTGAGATACAAATATGTGAAAGTAACTTCTCGTATAAAGGTGTAAGTTCAGGTGATTGCCCATTGGGATTGAAGAATAGCGACCTGTCTATTATGGGATCTTGTCGGCCAATTTCCTCTGACGTAAAACTCCAATAAAAAGTAAATACCCCAAAGACGAGCTGTTGATAGTCATGTAAAGTCAATCCCGTTACTTGTGAAAAGATTTCATTCACATTAAGTTCCGAGGTATGCTCTTGAAGGCGACGCAATAATTCCTCGCTGCGCACCATCAATTTCTTGGTTTCATACGCCGGTGAAGAGTTTACAGAGTATTCCATAAATGCAAACGATTTAACTAAAAGATCTTTTTTTTCTGTATCTCCTGTCATATTTCGAGCAGAGGATTCTGCCTCAAGCAACTCGCTAACAAGTAAGTAAGATTTTGAAAAATCGTTAAGTGCATCATTTCTATCAAAAGAACGTTCGGAATCAGAACGAGCCACACAAGCACACTTATTCAACAAGCGCAGAGTCGCTTGTCTATGGAAAAGGAAACTATTGCCTATATCTCCATAAATCTTATTTAACATAGGTATGCTACAGTAAGCTTCTTTAAGTTTCCTTTCATCACTTAAAAGGTTGGTACTGCGATGGAAAAGTAGATTGATTCTTGCTAAAGTCACTAATATATCCTTGGAACTGAATGTGCGTAAAATCCGCGTTAATTCTTGCTCAGGGTTAGTGTAAACATGACCAAGCTGTTTAGCTGTAATAAACCTACCGATAACCATATCACCAGTGTTTAAGAAGTTCCGTCTATTCATAATCTTACCCTCTCAATCAAAGCGGAAAATAATCAGTGAAATACTCTTAATCTTCTGCTTAATAACTTTTCCAGTTCTATCATCTACTTCTGTGTGCCGCCAAAAACTTATGGAAGTTGTTTCGTTAGTGTTATCCTCACTGAACCTGAATGTTTTCGATCACCGTGATACCGAGTGTATTCCTAATAGTGAATCTTTTGGGAGCCATAGCTTGCCGCACAAGGATAGGTAATATGGCTCGCACCCGTGTTTGAGATAATGAATTGCCTGATATACTCGTAGCAACTAAAGGAGTCCTATGTTCCAACATACTTACCTCTTATCATACGATTCAACCACCTCGTCAAGTATTGCCTCATGTACCCCTTCCGATAATTCGCCTTCATGCTTCAGTTTGAGCAGTGGTTTACAGTTGGTAAGGTACGAGGAGTAAGACATATTTTTTCAAAAAAGGTTTAGGTAAAAACTTTATAGCAAACGGAAATTAAGGAGTAGCCACAATCCTGATCCTGCAAATCCTAAAATCCCGATAACCCTGATTCTGACAACTAACACTAAAATCCGCGCAATCCGCGATTTGCGGTGGACTCGCCCCGGGGAATGCCACACGGAGAACCTTCATACCGTTGATTCATGCGACGTGCATTCAGACAAATTGTTAATATAAAAATAACAAATAAATATCTTTCTCCAAACACCCCTTCCCACTAAAAAATAATTTGAATTTACTATTCATTTGTGATATACTTAATAAAATAAATGTTAGTTTTAGTTGAGTATATAACAACGTTCACCCAGCATCTGATGTCGGGGGACTACATCCCGCCAAGGTGACAACAGGCGGGAAACCAACGATCCAATACCCTTAGACCCATGAACAAAAATTTCACAGTAACGCATTTTAAATACCAAAAATAGAAGTGCTTGTAAACCCACACCGTCACTATGTTTGCAGGCGCAACGACCCGAACTCTAAAATCATAATTTCACAGGTACGAAAAAACTAAGAAGCTTGACAATACCTTCAAAACCCTCGTCACACCTTGCTTCGTAGCAGTTCCCGAAATACTATTTCGGATCCTTACTGTGAAATACTGTGAAATTTCATAATTCTCATAGAAATGGAGACAATAATGAGCAATACAGAAAACGAAAAAACCTTACTACAAACCGGACTTCTCTACGATGATGATATAGACTACCAAATCTCAGAACGCTATGCTAAGTCCCGTGCCAATCGAAATGAACTGTTCACCACTTTAGAGGGAGATGAACTTGTTGAGATGGTTATCAGAAGCATCCAAGATTTTATCGCTGAACAATGGATCGGAACTGCTGACACGAATTTAGACGGCATCGAGATAGAGACAATCAAAGACATAAAAATAGAGATCCGTAGAGAACTAACCAAAGTCATTGCCCGTTTTATCTCTGACGAACACCGCGAGGCGATTGTCCGCTATCACGCACGAGGGATCTCTACCGCCGAGGCAGTCGCACTCTTGATAACTGAAAGCAGCGTAATGAAGCGATTAGCACAGCGCGATGCAATCGGCGAGAAGAAACTTAAGGAGCTGCTGATCTCACGACTCGCATATTTGAAACCGGGGACAGCACGCTGGCCCGAAAAGAAATACGGCTCCATCTGGCAGGAAGAACGTCAACTGTATATCCAAGAGATAAATAACACGCCTTTCTCAACGCCAGCAGAACGCATCGCACTATTAACCAAGCACGCAGCACGCGTTAACCACACCTTGGAGAACAAAGAGCATTCTATAAATGACTTGCAATCTCTAACACAGACGTTAACCAAAACATTGGAGAGTTTAGAGAAGTTATCTCCAGTGGATCAACAGGCATCCGAGAATGTGTATACGCCGCAGCTGGTAGGTATACTGGAGCGGTTTACGGTCGCGTTAGACACATTCCAGCAAATCGCGTCCAGTGGTGATACCAACACACTTGTTGAAGTTATGGAGAAATTCGCACTCGCAATGCAGCCACAACCGCAACAGAACGCGATTACAGGTGAGACTGAGGAAAACGCTGAAGCATAGTTGACACCCAGCGGACCTGTAGCATAGACGATAGTGAATCGTAAAAATAAACAGACACACTTGTAGCATAAACTTCCCAGTTTGTGCCAGGCGGGGTTGTTGCTTGCCTATTTCCTCAGGGTTTAAAATACCGACTACACTGCGTCCGATGTCCGTTATCATGGAAAATGCGTAAGTCCTGTAATTATGGTAAACCAGAAAAACAAATAGACATTCGCCCCGCCCTGGTAGGCGAGGTTTCTAACCTCACCGGTGCGGAGTGTCCAATTAATTCTAAGCTTTACCATAAATGACCCTGCTGAAAATCTCGGGGCTATTTAGTTTTCCATTTTCTTCCCAAATTTTCGGACCCCAGGACCGGTAGGTGCGGTTTTGCGGTGTACACACCCCGGTGAATGCCCATAAGGCATTCATACCGTTGATTCATGCGACGTGCATTCCTAACCGAACCGGATCTTTAAAAAAGATCCGAAACCCAATAATTCCTGAAAACTAAATCGTCTTGCTTAACAGCAAATCAATATTTGACATACATCTACTATTGTGATATAATTTTGCTTGTTAAAAACGTAAACTGTATAAAAAACCGGCTGATATACATATAATTTGTGAATATGGATACAATAAAAACAGAAGTCTACAATATTATAGAAAATGCGATCCACGCTGCCATTGCGGTTGGCGAACTCGCTATATCCGAAATACCCACTATCCCGTTTTCGCCGACGAAAACCCCTGAACACGGCGATATCGCTACGCCTATTGCTTTAGGACTCGCAAAACAGGCACGGATGGCACCACGCAACATAGCCGAGATCATTGTCTCACACATAGATCCCGATGCACATCCCGTTATTCGAGAGATTGACATCGCTGGCGCAGGTTTCATCAATATCCACCTCTCCGACAACTATCTCTACGATACACTCCAAACCATTACAGAGATGCAGTCGGCTTATGGCTCCTGCGATAAAGGTGCCGGAAAACCGGTCCAAATAGAGTTTGTCAGTGCCAACCCAACGGGACCCCTTAATATCGTTAGCGGACGTGCCGCTGCAGTCGGGGATACACTCGTTAACCTCCTAAATGCTATCGGCTACAAAGCGATCCGTGAATTCTATGTCAATGATGCCGGTGGCCAGGTCCAACGACTCGGTGAATCAATTGATGTTCGCTACCGACAGGCACTCGGTGAAGAGGGATTGGAAATCCCAGAAGGCGGGTATCAAGGCGAATACCTACAAGAATTCGCACAAACGCTCATCGAAACAGACGGGGACACGCATCTTCGACTTAATACTGACGAACGGGTGGCACTTTTCCGAGACAAAGGGATCGCACACATCTTAGCACAACAAAAAGCATCGTTAGAACGTTTCAAGGTCGATTTTGATGTCTGGTCGAGTGAAAAAGCGATCCGTGAAAGCGGAAAGCCCGAGGAGATTATCCAACTGTTTCAAGACAAAAAATACCTCTATGAAGCCGAAAACGCGACATGGTTTCGGATGACGGATTTTGGGGACGATAAGGACTGCGTCGTCGTCCGAGGGGACGGTGAATATACCTACTTTGTGCCGGATGCTGCCTACCATCGTGATAAGTTTGACAGAGGATTCACAACAGTCATTGACTTGCTTGGACCAGATCATCAGGGACATATCAGTCGACTCAAAAACTTTGTGAAAGCCCTCGGTTTACCCGATGAGTGGTTAGAAGTCTCTATCATTCAACAGGTGAACCTCGTGGATGCAGAAGGCAACCGGTTAGATATGTCAAAACGGCGCGGACAGTTTTATACGCTTGATACCCTCATTGATGAACTCGCAGAGACCGTCGGTGAGCAATTCGCTGTGGATGTCGCCCGCTATTTCTTCCTCATGCGCGCGAACAGCAGCCACCTCGATTTCAATATGGAATTGGCAATCACACACGCCAGCGAAAACCCTGTCTTCTACATTCAATACGCGCACGCGCGGTGCTGTAGCATCTTCCAGCAGGGCACTGAACAAGGCATCACACCGAAGCCTATTGAAGAAGTCTCTCTAAAACAGTTGGCAGAACCGATGGAACATGAACTGATCCGCAAATTAGCCGAATTTCCATCAATCGTATTACTGAGTGCGGAGGCACGCGAGGCACACCGTATCCCGCATTATCTACACGAACTATCGGGGATTTTTCATCCGTACTACAACCAACACCGAGTCTTAGATCCGGCAGACATGGAAAAGACGAACGCACGGCTGATTTTGGTAAAGTGTGTGCAAAGCGTGTTGAAAAACGGACTGACACTTTTAAACATTTCTGCCCCGACATCTATGTAAAGGGCAGCCTGGAAGCACGAAACAGCGAGCAAACAGTCGTCAGTTGTCAGGGTTAGATGCCTTGCGGTGAGAACAGTTATCAGTTGTCAGTTTACCTTGCAGTGAGAATTAACATCTTGTGGCAGGTGCTTTTATTGTCCCTACCACAGTTTGTCTCTTAACTTATAACTTATAACTTATAACTTATAACTATTACAGGAAAAAAATATGGCAAGAGATTATAGACAAGTCGATAAAGCCCACGTGTGGCATCCATTGTTTCAACATCAACGCCTTGAGGAGACACCCTTAACCGTTTATGAATCGGCGCACGGAACAACGGTTGTGGACGCAGAAGGACGCGAGTACTTAGACGCTTACTCCGCCCTCTGGAACGTCAATGTCGGTTATGGCAGGCAAGAAATCGCAGACGCCGTCTATGAACAGATACAAAAGTTGCCTTACTACCCACATTCACAAATTAATGTCCCCGCAACGATGTTAGCGGAGCGGCTCGCCGCTTGCCTACCGGGTGATCTGAACCATGTCTATTTTTGCAACAGCGGTTCAGAAGCGAACGAAACCGCCATCAAAATCGCGCGGCAGTACGGCAGACAAACCTATCCGGGTGAGAATCGCTATAAGATTATCAGTCGCTATCGTGGGTATCACGGATTTACGTATGGTGCTATGTCAGCAACAGGACAAGCACGAAGGCGTAAAGCATTTGAACCGCTTGTTCCAGGGTTTCCACACGCACATCCGCCTTACTGCTATCGATGCCCATTGGGTTTAGACCCTTCCTCGTGCAGCATCGCTTGTGCCGATGAAATTGAACGGATAATTCAGTGGGAAGGCCCCGAAACTGTGATTGGTGTCATCGCGGAACCCATCATCGGTGGCGGCGGCGTGATTGTCCCACCAGACGAGTATTTCCCAAAACTCCGACAAATCTGTGACGATTACGGATTGCTACTTATCCTTGATGAAGTGATCACAGGCTTCGGACGGACAGGAAAGATGTTTGCATGTGAACATTGGGATGTTCAGCCCGATATTATCACGTTAGCGAAGGGGTTGACCAGCGGATATCTGCCACTCGGTGCTTGTGTCGCTTCAACTGCTGTCTTCAACACATTCCTCGGGGAAGCCGAAGAAAATAAAGAATTTGCCCAAGTTTGTACTTATGGTGGACACCCAGTAGCATGCGCCGCAGGTGTCGCTAACCTTAAGATTCTGCAAGAGGAACGGCTCTGGGAAAATTCGGAAAAGGTAGGCGCGTACCTGCGCTCGAAATTAGAGACGCTGCGGGACTTCCCTATTGTCGGCGATGTCCGCGGAAAAGGGTTGATGATCGCTGTGGAATTCGTTCAAGCAGATGGCAGTCATCTGGAAACGGCAGCAACCAACCGAATTATCGGGCAATTGCGAGAAGAAGGAATCATTGTTGGAAAGATCGGTCACGCCGTTGACGAACCAGAAAACATCATTTATATAGCACCGCCTCTAATTCTAACGGAAGCGGAGGCAGATAAGATCTTTGAAGCGTTACGTCAAGTACTTGTCCAACAGTAATTTTAACTCGTGCCGTTTCGCTACTGAAATCTTGTCTGGATGCGTCGCGATGGCATATTGAAGGGCGGTTGAACAGGCGCACGTCCGTTGTCCTTCTGGGATTTTAGCGACAGCCGCCCTGACAGCTTTTTTGGAAGTTTCAACGTTGAAACGGACATTATCAAGGATCATCTCGGTCGTCACGTTATCGTGCTCAGGGTGCCAACAATCATAATCGGTTGAACAGGCAAGGACAGCATAACAGATTTCAGCCTCGCGAGCGAGTTTGGCTTCGGGCGCAGCGGTCATCCCGATGATGTCAAATCCGAAGTGACGGTAGAGTTCAGACTCCGCCTGCGTTGAAAATGCGGGGCCTTCCATACAGATGTAGGTACCGCCGTTGTGGACATTGCTCCCGACTTCTGCAGCTGCCGTCGATAAAAACGTGCTGAGTTGTGAGCAAAAAGGATGGGCAAGACTCACATGAGCGGTGATGCCGTCTCCGAAAAAGGTAGACATCCGATCCTTTGTGTGGTCGTAGAGTTGGTCCGGCACAACAAAGTGGCGGGGTTCAATATCTTGTCGTAGGCTTCCAACTGCGCTGACAGAGATAAGCCATTCAACATCTAAAGATTTTAGAGCATAGATATTGGCACGGACATTAATATCAGACGGAAGCAATCGGTGTCCAACACCATGTCGTGGTAGGAAAACAACGGACTTCCCATCAAGGTTACCAAGGATCAGAGCATCGCTCGGTTTGCCGAACGGGGTTTCAATCTCGATTTCTTCGATATCCGTTAAGCCTTCCATCTGATAAAAACCGCTGCCACCAATAATTCCGATGCGCATTTTTTGTCCTTTCATAAGGCGTAAATAGACTGATGTGTATTCTTCTGACAACTCATAACTCTCACTGCGAGGCAAACTAACAACTATTCAATATGGCACTATTGCACTGTGATAATTTAACACTTGAAGGAAAATCCAGCTCTGCTGTCGCCACTTATATCCGGGTGAAAGAACTTGATCTCGTCTTTGACTTAGGCAGATGCCCGATGAATTTTATCGGGATCGGCAATGTCTTCATTTCGCACTTTCATCTGGATCATTATTTCGGGCTGCCTATCTATATCAGCCAACGTTGGCTTTCTGGCATACCGCCCGGAAATATCTATGTTCCGTGGAAAGGTTCTAAGCAATTGATGCATATTCTTGATAGAATCTCAGCCTTAGACACAGGAAGGAGTTGGGCATACCAAATCACACCGGTTCGGGTAGGCGATGTGATACCATTCCGGCAGAATTTAGTCGCACACATTTTGCCGAGCAATCATAGCGTTCCTGCGGTCTCTTATTTAATCTGTGAGGTTCGGAAGAAACTGAAACCGGAGTTTCAGCATCTGTCGGGACGTGAAATCGCGGATCTGAAAAAATCGGGAGTCGAAATAACGACAGAGGTGCAATTGCCGTTAGTCGCCTATCTTGGAGACACACGAAGCATCCCGATTGATGCGCATCCGTTGCTGAAACAGTGCAAAGTGCTGATTTGTGAATGCACCTTTATTCTACCGGAACACCGGATACGTGCTAAAAAGACGATGCACCTGCACCTTGAGATGTTGCCCACAATGTTAGCCGACATTGAGAGCGAGCATATTGTTTTGACGCATTTTTCCCGTCGTTACACACCTGAACTCATCCGACAAAAAGTTTACAATTACTTACCACCCGAAGAACATTCCCGCATTCAACTGTTCATCTAACGCACGACTCAACAAAACATGCGGTGGAAAAGAACACTTCTAATGTCCAAATACTGAAGACCGATGATTAACAGCCGCCATTAATGCCGACAAACACAGACAGCGAAGCCTCCATCCTATGCTACAACAATCAGATGGAACTTCGCTTCCAAACATTTCCGTAAACATAATGTTCCCCTTACCTACGCGGAGAAGTTTCAAACTCGATGTGATGTTAGGCTGTTTTTGTAGCGGCGAGCCCACATGCCATTCACCTTCGTGCTTCAACGAACGATAGCGAAGACCTAAGACCCGCCCTACAGCACACAACGAACATTCTTCTCCTAAGACAGCATAAGGAACCGAAGACATAGAGAAATGGTTTCCCTAAAAATTAGGATTAGCTGCCCATCCCGGGATGAGAACTTGCATCTTGGTCAGATGTGCCGGCTTCCTGTTCCTCATAGAACTTGTACCCATCTTCATCCTGGTCAAGTTCATACTGACGTACAATTTGCTCCGCTTCACGAAG
>JAGFCB010000196.1 GCA_022394775.1 Candidatus Poribacteria bacterium | reverse complement strand
AAAATTCTGGAAAAAGCCCGAGAATGCTCTTTGACAAGAAGGAAATTCCTTTCAGTTATGTCAGAAAGCTTTTTACATCGTTGAATAGAATGTTTCCTGATTTTATATAACTGATACCCTAAATCTGTAACGTAATCTTCAATCTCCTCGAAAATGTCACGATTTGTTTCGCCAACATCTTTAAGTTCTGCTATTAAGAGAGGTGCGTGTGTTTTTAAGAAATGCGCGCCACCACGCAAGACTTCCAACTGATACCCCTCTACATCAATTTTGACAAATTCAGGAGCAGGAAGTTCGCGGATAAGGTTGTCAATCGTGTCGAGTGTTACGCGTTCAGATGCTGCGCGCCCGTCAGCATATTTTAACGAAGCAGTGCCTTCGGCAAGCCCCGCCTCGGAATAGTGGAGGTATCGCTGTTCTTGTTTGTCACCCAACCCTTTATTGACGACAGTAACGTTCGCGTACTGGTTTAGAGAGACATTTTCCTTAAGGTAACCATAGGTGCGCGACGCGGGTTCAAATGCGACAACTGCCCCATTGTCCCCGACCCGCGAAGCGAGAAGGCATGTATAGAACCCGATGTTAGCACCGATGTCCCAACAGATGTCCCCCGGTTTGATTAATTTTCGGAGTTTAGTGACGATATATCGCTCGTCATGCGTACCATAAAAATAGAGATACTGGTGCTCCGGATTCGCTAAGTTGGCTTTTAAGCGGAACGGGTACTTGGTTTCAAAAGTAACAATTGGGTCTTCCGGTGTAATCCAATCTCTGGTCAGGTTCAAAAGGAGCCGTTTCCCGTCAGTGATCGGACACCACGAGAGATAACCCCGGACAAGTCGGTTGAGTTGCGGGTTCATCCCCACGTTTCAAGCCCCAGTAGCCTTTTCCCAAGCTCGGTGAGGTATGCGGTTTCGCCTGATTCATGTTCTTTTTCGGGACGTTCGCCGCCAAAGCCTGCCATCCGTTCTTTCCAAGCGTTGATGCGTCGCTCGCGTGCTTCAGGGTTCGCCTCGCCTGTCGGTGTCATAGTGATATATTGGACGACCCGTGGTTTATCTGCAGTATTAATGCCGGCACTGTGTGGCAATGCGCTGTGCCAAATGACGAGATCACCCGCTTTACCCGGGACTGGAATTGCGCCGAGTGCCTCCAAATTTTGCTGCCTCGGATCGGCATCAGTTGGAAGGCTGTTTAGCCATTCATCAATCTTATTATGGAACCCCGGTACACAAGTGAACGCGCCTTGGTTGGCGGCGGTATCGGTGAGGTAAAGAACGCCTTGCACATGGAATCGGACAGGGGCTTCCACGGTCATATCCCAGTGGAGTCCTAAGTTTGTACGTTCAAATTTATCGGGGATATTGGGTGGACTCATGCTGGCACGATCAAAACTTACCCATAGCTTTTCATTGTCCCAAATTTCCGAGAAAGCCTGGTGGATACGTGGGTATTGACGCGTTGCCCATAAGGCTGGATGCTGGTAGATTTCCACCATGATCCCCTTACGCGGTGGGTCAGGGTACCAACTGTCAGGATCGCTGGCATCCATTTCGAGGAAGTCCCAGACTGCTTGTGCGGCAGTCTGTATTAACTCAGGTGGTGCTGCGTCATGGATAACGACATAGCCGTGTTCTTCCCAAAAAGCGTGGTCTTCGGAACTCAAAACTGCCATCTTTTCCTCCAGTAACTAAGGCTGACAGCCGTCAGTAGTCGGCTGTCAGTTTGAGGTGTAAGGTTTTTGCTATCTACGGCGACTCCGATTTTTCAGCAAGTGTTGCCTCCGCTTGTTTATAGTAAACCCATAATTAATTGGACACCTTAATCCGCACAACCCCCCTACGGGAAACACCCCAGCAAAAACACCCCTTATCAGGGCGGAATCTGGAGATGCGGTGAGGGACAGCTATTATTGGTAAATGTCAACTTATTTTCGGGCTTTACTATAACAAGTTTTTTAACCTAACCGACGTAAATATGCAGATAAGAAGATAACTATTAATCCTAAGATTACCGTGAGGTTGAGCCACGGTGCAGGTTTCTTTTGATACACGCCAAACACCGGATATGGGAACGTTAGGGCAATTGCTAATGTAAATATTAAAAAGACGATGAAGAGTTTGATACCTAAGACGAAGATATAGAGCGAGTAATCTGAAGCGACAAGGTCAACGGCGGCATCGGCGCGTGCGGCACGAAAAAAAGTTATAAAGTTATACAACCCAGATATGAGGATGGTTAACAACGCTGTCCAGACGACACCGCTGAAACGTCGCAGTGCCGATGTGATCAACGCTGCGGGATCAGCGGAACGGCTGGCAATTGGTAGCAGCACGACGCGAAAAAAAAAGAAGCCTCCTATCATCAGGACAACAGATCCGACATGTATCCATTGTATCAAAGATTCCACTAACATGTTTTTAACTATTGGGTTTCCGCACCGATTTTTCCGTATTTTTAACTATTGAGTTTCCGCACCGATTTTTCCGTTGTCAAAATCGGGTTTTCGATACTGCTCAACAGTCTTGCGAATAATCCCACAATTCACAAGGACTATTTAAAGGGCAGTCAGTATAACGTGTTGGCTGCCCTTTTTCGTTGATTATGCGATTACACCACTGGCTTTCCGCCAATGGGGTCAAAACAGGCGCGCGACTGTTTGCAAGCATCTGGCGATACAAATTGATCGTCGGGTCCTACGACTTGCATCGTGCAGTTGCACCAATAGTGCGAACCGGGATTGTTTTCAACCAGGTTCTGCAGATTGCCGCCCGGAATGTAAATCGCCTTCGTCCGGAGGTTCTGGCATATCGGACGATTAAGGATTGGAAGTGTTTTTCCTTCTAACATATTGATACTCCTTTAGCTTGCGGCCATCATAGCAGCGCGGCTGACGAGATTCTGCGTTAAGGTCACCTTATAGGCGTTGTCGTTCAAGGGTTGCGCGTCCTTGACGGCATCCGCGCCCGCCTGTTTACTGACCATTTCATTGATCATCTTGCCAGTAAGGGCGGTTTCCGCTTCTTTGGAACGCCACGGTGCGGGTGCAACACCACCGAGAACGATGTTAGCAGCTTTACAGGTTTTCCCATCCATTTCAAAAACGCCCGCCACACTTGCCAATGCGAAATCCGGCGCGCCTTTCTCGCGTGCTTTGAGATAGAGACTCTTCGTGTTAGGTTTAGCAGGGGGTACCTGAACGCTAACAACGATTTCATTCGGCTGAAGCACATTTTCACGGTACGGGTTCGCTGCCGGTAAGGTAAAGAACTCTTCAAGCGACATCGTTTTTTCACCTTCGGGTCCGACAATCGTTACCGATGCGCCGAGGGCGATAAGTGCCGGTGCGAGATCTGAAGGATGCACAATGTAAACCGGATCACCGCCGAGGATTGCATGGTACTTGCTCAAGCCATCAACTGCATAACAGATGTCTCCACCTTTTTTCAGGCAGTTGGTGCTCTCATCGCGATAATACCAGCATCGAGGCCGTTGGCAGAGATTGCCACCGAGTGTGCCGACGTTCCGGATCTGCGGTGTTGCGACTGAGACTGCCGCCTGTGCCAAGACGGTATAATGATGCTGAATCGTTGGGTGTTTAGCGATATCAGCGACGGTGGTTAAAGCACCAATTTTTAAGCCCGATGCATCGGCTTCAATGCCTTCCATTCCGGGCAATGTCTTGAGATTAACGAGCGTTTTCGGAGCCGCAACGTACTCCTTGAGTTCAGCGAGCAGATCCGTGCCGCCTGCGATAAGCATCACTTCGCCCCATCCACTGTCACTTAGCAGTTCGGTGACCTGTTCGAGACTGGTGGCGTTGACATAACTAAATTTTTCCATTTTTCTAATTTTCCTTGCGGTTCGGTTAGGTGAGTTGAATGAATGAAGTGCCTTTCCGTAGTTCTGGAAGAAATCCCCAAGCAAAAACCCTTCCATTTCATTACAGGCTTAGGTTTTTGATGTTGCGAAAAACGTCTTTCTTCCTTATGCCTTTTTCTCGGCAAGCGCGTTGAGAACCTTATCGGGTGTGATAGGCAACTCCCGAACCCGAACGCCGATTGCGTTATAAACAGCGTTTGCGATAGCCCCTGGTGTTGGAATACACGGCGGTTCACCGACCCCTGTCACCTTCCGATGCGTATCGAAAACGACGGATTTAATCTCAGGAATCTCAAAAGTGCCGGGAACTTTGTAATCCTCAAGGTTCGCGTTGAGCATACGTCCGGTTAGCGGGTCCATGAAACGTTCTTCGAGGAGTGCTTGCCCTAACCCCATGATGACTCCACCATTAATCTGACTCTCAGTCGTCAAGCGGTTGATTGCCAATCCACAATCTTGGACAGCGACAATCTTGATAACCCTGACCGCGCCGGTTTCGGTATCAACTTCAACTTCAGCGAACTGTGTGCCTGCGACCCCGCCTTGACGGAGATCCTCATCCCAATGTCCACCTTCGCTGATACTTTCCATGCCGAGCAGTCCAGTAGCGACTTGCCACTTAATTGTCTTTGTCCTGTCAGAAACAACGTAGATGGTATGGTTGCCGACGCGCAAATCTTCCACAGGTGCCTCAAGCTGAGGCGCGATACGCTCAAACAGCTTCTGTTTCGCTGCCGCTGCCGCCGTTTTGATGACAGGTGCGACAGATGCCGTCGTCTGACTACCACCGCTGCCGCCAGAGGGCAGCCCGGGTTCGCTATCGCCAACTTTTACGCCAATATCGGTTGGGTTCAAGCCCAATTCCTCGGCGACAATAATAGCAATCGCAGTTCGGACACCTGTGCCGATGTCCTGTGTACCGGTGACTGCCTCAACGGAGCCATCCGAATTAATGGTGACACGTGCTTGGGTGTTATTCCCGCCGCCGCCGCCCCATAAACCGCTGCCAACGCCCATGCCGCGTTTCTTCACGCCACTCCCAGAACCTGGAACGCTGTTACGGCGGTGCCATCCGATCTCTTGCGCGCCAAGCGTATATTGTGCTTGACGAGTTTCGTTTGGATCGTTGATACGGCGGAATTCCAATGGATTCATTCCAAGTTTTTCGGCAAGTTCATCCATCAGTGAATCCATAGCAAACGCGCCTTGTGGGTGCCCCGGGGCACGCATCGCACGCTGGTTCCCCGCGTTGACGGCGATGTTCACTCTTTCAGTGCGTCGGTTTGGTACGTGATAGACGTAAGGCGCTTGGAAACCGGCACCGCTGGAGATACCACCTGTGCCGTGTCCTTTCATATCGTAAGCGATGAGCCGTCCGTCGCTCGTCGCACCAGCGCGCACGTGCTGCGTCATTGATGGACGATTACCAGCAACGAGATGCTCCGCTTTGCGAGTGAGCATCAACTTGACCGCTCTACCCGTCATACGTGCTAATTCAGCGGCGGTACGTCCTTCAACACCCGGCCCGAATTTGCTACCAAAACCGCCACCCATGTGCTCAGTAATAACCCTCACCTGGTTCGCGGGTAGATTAAAGGTGCCGGCTAAATCTCTGCGAGTACCAAAAACGGCTTGTGTAGATGCCCAAACGGTTAGATGCTGATCATCTTCCCATTCAGCAACGTTCCCGTGCGTTTCCAAGCAGACGTGGGTTTGGACAGGTGCGTGGTAGGTCACTTCGACCTCAACAGCCGCTTGCTCAAATCCTGCCGTGATGTCTCCTTCTTCTCTAACGTCAGGATTGCTCTGATTCCCTTCCCAATCGTCTCGGATTTGGGGCGCGCCTTCTGCCATCGCGTCTGCTTCTGTAACGACATAGGGCAACTCTTCCAAATCAACACGAATCAGTCGAATCGCGTCTTTAGCGATGTCGTCCGTTTCTGCTGCGACTGCAGCGATTTCTTGTCCTTGGTACCGAATTTTCTTTCCGACTTCAATAAGCGGCAGAACCGCTTTGACACCGGGCAGTGCTTCTGCATCGCTGAGGTCTAATCCTACAACATCTGCGTGTGCAATTTCAGAACGTAAGATGCGTCCGTAAAGCAGTCCCGGCCGATTAATATCAAAGGTATACTTCGCTTTTCCAGTGACTTTATCTTTACCTGACAAACGTGGGATCCGTTTGCCGATAAGACGAGATTCACTTGCTTCTCCCCATGATGCCATACGTTTTCCTCCTATAGGCGACCGTTCAAAAAAGAGAACGGTCGGCTTTTGCGTCTCGCAAGTCGAGACTCGCTTTCAAGTAAGCAATAGGAATCACATCTTCCGTGATGCGGTTTTGACAGCATCAAAGATGAATGGATAAGTTCCACAGCGACATGTGTTGCCAGACAAACCGACTTTAATTTCTTCGAGTGTCGGTTTGGTATTTTCGTTCAAGAGTGCTGCGGATGAAACGACGAAACCGGGTGTGCAGAATCCGCACATCAATGCGTCGTGCTGGATGAATGCTTCTTGGACAGGATGCAAATCGTCGCCATCTGCCAAGCCTTCAACGGTTGTTATCTGCTTGTCTTGTGCGTCCATCGCAAGCATCATACAAGCGTAAACCGGATTTCCGTCGACCATGACGGTGCAACCGCCACATTCACCCCGGTCACAAATGAGCTTGGCACCGGTTAAGTCGACGTTGTTCCCGCTCGTATCAATTCCGTCGCGTAAAACAGTTAAGAGTGTGGTGCGTGCTTCAACTTCAACTTGATACATTTTTTCGTTGATATTGAGTTGAATTGTTGCACTCTCAACAGCGTCCCCTACTTGGGCATCAGCGGCTTTCTCACCACTGATTAAAACGCTTGGTGCGACGGTCGCGGCAACGGTGCCAGTTCCTACGCCTTTTAAGAAGTTTCGGCGCGAGATGTTCGTGCCTTGTTTTTTTTCTTTATCAGGCATGCGATGCCTCCTTCAATCAATTATGGATTCGGATTAAAGTTATTGCATTGGTTAGATAATATGTTATCTCGGTTTTTTCAGTATATTATACTTTACATTTTTTATCAAGCGAAAAAACAACGAAAAATATTATCCCTATGGATAGGAAAAAATGATTGGTAATTTTTCTCAAAATGGAGTATCATATTAACATCTTGATGGACTATCTTGATGGACTTATAAGAAAATTGCGCAAGCACAGTATTATTAATTAGAGCGGTAGTTTTGCCTACTTGATTCTAAACAAAAGGAGCTATCATGTCTGCGAATACGTTTGAAATTAGTGACGATACATTTGAAGGAATGGTGATTACATCGGATACCCCGATTGTTGTTGATTTTTGGGCGGAGTGGTGTGGTCCGTGCAAAATGATTGCACCGATCTTAGAGGAACTCGCTGAGGAAAATTCAGAAACCTTCAAAGTTGGAAAAGTAAATGTTGATGATAATCGTCAAACCGCGATGCAGTACGGTGTTCGGAGTATCCCAACGCTACTTGTGTTCAAAGACGGGAAAGTCGCGGGGCAGATTGTCGGGGCAATGCCTAAAGAAGCACTTAAAAAGAAAATCTTAGATGTCCTGTAAGCACCTATCTCCTGAATGGAAGGTTGGATCCCTGAGAAATTAACTTTTTCTTGCATCTACCCTTCCATTTTTTTTATTTTCCCTCCTTATGTTTTGGAAACTTGTCTATAACGCCTTTGCAGTGCCAGCGATGTTCGTCGGTTTCTACAGCGCGTGGTGTTGCAATCCGAAAATTCAGGAAGGTATCAAAGGGCGGAAGCGGGTCTTCACTGAACTCACAAACCAGCTTCAGATCGCGCGTCCTTTAGAAAAAACGGTGTGGTTTCACTTCACCTCTGTCGGAGAATTTGAGCAGGCGAAACCGCTTATTGAAGCGATTTACAGAGAAACCCGAATTGTCTTAACATTCTTTTCACCCTCCGTTGCACCGAACGCCCAATCTTACCCTTACACCGATGCGGCTGTGTATCTTCCGTTAGATACACCCCGGAATGCTGAGCGTTTAATACAACTCATTGAACCCTCTCTCATAGTTTTTTCCAAATTCGATATTTGGCCCAATCTCGTTTGGAGAGCTGCTAAATACAGTATTCCGATTATCGTGGTCGCAGGAACGTTGCACGCCGAATCGAAACGGTTGTCGCGTTTCGTGAAACCGTTTTTTCGGAGTGTACATCGGCATATCAATGTGCATTGTGCGATTTCCGAAGCGGACGCGGCGCGCTTTCAAGAACTCTGCTCACCGGCGCACGAGATCGTTGTCACTGGGGATACACGCTATGAACAGGTTTATCGACGGGCAATCTCTGTTGAATCTGATGCCGAATTTTTCCCCGGACAGGCAACCCTAAAACGTTCGATTCTCATCGCGGGTAGCACCTACACAGAAGACGAGAGGGTGTTATTGCCAGCGTATCAGTTGCTGCGGGAAAACGCGCAGGAAAACTATCCGCATCTAATCCTAGTTCCGCATGAACCGACACCTGAACGGATCAAGGAGATTCGTGGGCATCTGGGGCGCGAGGGATTAGCGCATCTCTGTTTTTCTGAACTCACGTCTGAAATGGATTTGTCGGCTGTGGATGTGCTTATCGTTGACAGCGTCGGACTTCTTGCGAAGTTGTATCGGTTGGCAGATATTGCGTTTGTCGGTGGGAGTTTCCGTGGGAGCGTTCACAATGTGATGGAACCGGCGGCGATGGCGAAGCCTGTTATCTTCGGTCCGACGATCCAGAATGCACACGAGGCATCTCTACTCGTGGATCGCGGTGGTGCGAAATTGGTTCGGACTGCGCAAGCGTTGGCGGACGCGATCACGGTGTGGTTAGGCGATGCGGATGCGCGGACGACAGCGGGCAATGTTGGGAAGCAGTTGATTGCGGAGAATCTGGGCGCGGTGGATCGGACTTTAGAGCATTTGCGGAGGTATATGTGAAATATCGAGCTCACAGACCGTTTCTACGAGAAAAAGTTATCTCTGCATCTTTGTATAAGTATAAATCACGGTGAATACGGACTCTAAATTAAGGGGCTCCTGCTATCATGTAGCGAAAGCTCAAGGTAGTTTTCAGGTCTATCTTCATTGTTTCCATCTCAAATTCGCCAGCAGAAATTGGCATCATCTGTGTTTCATTTTTTCTGATGCTTGTTTTCGGTAGTAGATAATTTCTATCCATAACGTTGCAGAGGCGAATTGGTCTGATGGATCAGTGATTCCCATTAGTTTGGACTTTATGTAACTAACTGCTATGACATCCCCTTCTCCATCCTTCGAGATAGTTTGTAGGTATTCCAAGAGTCGTAGTTGAAATTGCGGTTGTGTTACCACTCCGAACCTTTCAGCGAACCGTATGAATCTACGCGCCAAAATTAATTGTCTTGTTGGATCAATCTCTTTCCTTATAGCATCGTTCAGTTTTGTTAAGCTAATAATTTGTTTACCATTTCCTTTTCCTTCGTTCAAGATGGTTTGTAAGAAGTCAGAGAGTTGTGGTTGAAATTCCGATTTTGGCAGGGGTTGTGTAGTTTGTTGTTTTCGATAGTAGATAATTTCTATCCATAGCGTTGCAGATTCGAATTGGTCTGATGGATTAGTGATTCTCATTATTTCAGACGTGAGTTTGTACTCTAAGTCACTAACTTCTACGCCAGCTCTCTTTCCCTTGTTCAAGATAGTTAATAGGTATTCTAAGAGTCGTAGTTGAAATTGCGGTTGTGTTATCATTCCACGCTTTTCAGCGATCCGTATGAATCTACGTGCCCAACGTAATTGGGCTATTGGATCAATCCCCTTCCTTATGGCATCGTTAAAGTTTGCTAAGTCTTTATTATCCCCTTTTCCCTCGTTCAAGATGGTTTGTAAGAAGTTCGAGAGTTGTGGTTGAAGTTCCGATTTTGGCAGGGGTTGTGCAGTCATTTCCTCCAAGCGAACATCCCATGGGAATTGCTGTCCACCTTTTAGTGCTATTTTTCGGACGAGGCTCCGATAGCCGTTTAACTTCACACTGACATTCGCTTGCTTCTCAAGACGGGTACCAGTGTCGATCTGATAACTCCGGAGGGGAGTCTTGCCAACCAATATCCCATCAACGTAAACGGATGCCCCGCTGGGTTTGCTGGTGATATCCAAGACGGCTACGGGGTCCAATCCAATCCCACCGTTTCCGTCGTTTTTGGAAAGCACAAACACAAAATCACCCTTATCTAACCTCGGATCCCGGATTTTACCGTATTGCGGGTGTTGTGTTTTGTTATAGATCGGTACCTGGTTCTTCAGGTAGTAGCCTAATTCCTCGCCCGTTATGTAACCATCAGGAAAAGGATCGAGGGCACGTCCCTGAATTAGATCCAGAAATACCTGTTTAAAATCGCTATGATCTGGCACGACTTCACCGGCGCGACCGGCAGTAATAAACTGCCGCACAGGATGCATGACACTGTCAGAGATGCTTTTGGGGGGCTTCTTTTCGTCGCGAACGTTGAGAATGGTACCGGAGAAACAACTGTCAAACATGAATAACACGTGCCGAGACTGAATTTTTTCTGCCTGTGTTACGAGGAAATTCATATCTATACTCGCGACTTCAAAACCGATCGGGTCTTCTGTGGGATTATGCGCGTCAACCATGACAAGGTATCCAAGCTCTTCGCCCGTGGCACTTTTGCGTGTGTAACCATGGCCGGCATAGTAAAAGAGCAGACGGTTGGCTTTACCACCCCCTGCTTCTAAGACGAATTCTGCCAGAGCTCTGTCAAAATCTGATTTGCGCAGATCCATTTTCAATGTGACGTTGAATCCATGCGTTTCAAGTGCTGTTTTAACCTGTTCCACATCTTTCAGGGCACCGGGGAGTGGTTTCCAATGTGTGTAGTTACCGTTCCCGATAACGAGGGCGTGCGAGGCTTCATAGAGGTTAATTTCTTCGCCGGTATATGTCTGGACCGTAATAGGCTTCATGCCGCGATCTGTTTGTGAAAACAGCTCGGGGCCCCCTATGAAAACAGAGGCACAACAGATCAAGAAAAGGGAGAGGAGAAAAGTTTTCATAAAGTTGTTCCTACTTTGGATAGAATAGAGCAAGGTTCAATTTCCGTTTGCCTCTAAAGCCTGTCGGAAATCCTCCGTCCTTTCTGCCAAGATTGCGGCTGCGCGCGGGTATATCAATTACTGTTTTCCATTAGCACCTGTGCGAAGTCGTCAAGCGTCTCGGCAAGGATTGCAGCGCGATGCAATTGCGCAAGCCGATCTAAGTCGTCAATTGTCTCAAGCGTAGGTTTGAAGACAGTCACTGCATACGGCTTTAATCGGAGTGTAAGCACCTCAAAAATATCTTTCAGGGCGCGTTCTCTGGCACCTTGTTCTATACCTTGTTCTATACCTTGCTGTAGTGCTTCTGCCGCGAAGTGTTCAGAAATGAAAGAGCGTTCCATAGTTGCCTCCCAGATAATATTCAAATAGGAGATATTTCAGCGATTTTCTTAGAGGCTGTATCAAAATTTGCCACTTAAAGCCTTTCATTGGTTCAGGACATTTTTACTTCAACAAATTATAACGCAAGTTGCCACCTATGCATAGAAATAGCACCTCTACGGGGTGGGAAGTTCCTGAAAAAACCTTCTTGAAACGCCCAAAGTGTGTTAGTAGCAACTTGGGGAAATTATAACATATATAAGCGATTTATGTCCATTTTTATTCCGGTGTTTCGATTCTAACAGGTGGCTGGGTCTGATAGCGGATTTTTAGGACGGGACGTAGGTTCTCATCGGTTGCCTCTTTTGAAGAGAAGATGATTGGGACGCTTCCATCTTGTAAGGCGAAGAGGTAGCCGTAGTTGTAATCGGGGTTGGCGACCCAGAAGCGGACCGCGTCGGTCAGAAGTTCGCTTTTGAGTATATAATGTTTTCCTGCACCTTGGATTTCGATTGTGCCGTCTATGCGGTGGGCGACATCCTCAGAACCGTTGTAATCGCTTTCGGTGTCGCCGTCTATACCTGACAGCATGGCTTGCGCGGGACGCTTATTCCACGGGAGGTTACGATGCAAGGCACTGTTGTAGGTGAGTTCGTTATCTTCGGCACGCGTTGACGTACCTCTGCCCTCCTTCCAAGGGAGCAGAACACGACGGAAAAGGACGGTCTGTGGAGCGTCCGTCTCACATTGCTGGACATGCAGGGTTATCGTTGCTTCTAAGACCTGTGTCGGTTCTCGGATTCCCATATCTTCAAACGCATCATACATGTCAAAGGCGACGAAGAAGACGCTTCCCGTCGGATTACATAAGAGGGTCGGTTCGGCACCGGCGTTGTTGTTTCGTGTCTTCCGATCTTTATTGACGTGTAGTGTGGTATCTTGTAAGCCTCCAGAGAAGGTAACCGATTCGCCCGCGCCGAAGGTTATCTCGTTTACAGATGGAAGCCTAACAACGATTCCGGTCTGAATATTTGGTAGCGTGAGGCGGTAGTCTTTATCTATCTCTAACGGTGATGTAATCAGTAGGACACGATTCAAACGTTGATCAAGTAAAGCGTATTCGAGTTGGACATCTGGTGCGATACGGTAATTGTCAAGATTTTCCGCGGTTTCAGCTTGTAATTGTCCGTCGAACTGGAGTTGAATTGCGGTTTGGGAAAGTGGGGTAGCCTTCAGGAGTTTCGGGGTGTCTGCTGCATTGACGACTAAAACAGGAGAAAATAGTAGCAATAGAAATATCGTTAACCGGTTAATTACGCTAAAATAGATTTTCACAATGGGTCTCCAAGATTGTTGATCGCGACCAGAGATCGCTCCTACAGAAAAGCCTATCGCGAGCACAGCTCGCTCCTACAAGGAACACGTCGCGAGCACAGCTCGCTCCTACAGAAAAGTCTATCGCGAGCACAGCTCGCTCCTACAGAAGAGCCGCGCCTTATTGGACATCTGCTGTGATAAAGACGGCGTTGAGGACATCCCGCTCCTGTTGTCCAGAGGGTTTGTTGATGACCGTATCCTCAACGACAAAGGTACTGGAGGAGCCACCGTCGAGATTAATCGCTTCGGTTGCGCCGAGTTCGATGAGTATGCTGGCGAGTTCGTAGAGCGTTAGACCGGTACTATATTTTGGTTGCCGTCCGTCGGCGACTACCAAAAAGAGTTTGTCTGCATTGTAACCGAGCGCGGTTCGGGGTTCGTGGCTGAGATTTAGCACAGGTGTGCGTTTACCGGGTGCGTGGCGTTTCTCTTCGTTGTGCATTTTCACCAGCATCTCATTTATCTCACCGTTCTTGAGAAGTCGGAGCCGTCCACCGATAGCGTGTTGGACATGATTCCATTCCGGTGGCGAGAGGGAGAGTGTCAGCGTGCCATTAGCACCCGCATTGAACTGAGACACCGCCGGATCTTTCAGTCGTGCGTTAATCCAGAGGATTGCCCCGTCTCTCGGAATTGCGTTGTTTCCATCGCGTGAAACTTCTTCCACACGATACGGGTGGACATAGTGCGGTGTTAATGGCAATGAAAGTCCACTGATGACTGCCTCTACGCCGCGGCGGCGGTTGGTGCGTGTAGATTCACCAAGGCGTGGCGTGTAGAGCGTTACCTGACACCCATCCAGTCTCCGCTGGTTGACACATCCGAGCGATAGTGTATGTGTGCCTATCCCGACACTACCTTCCATTTTTACGGCGGAACTCAAGAATTCGCCGGACTCGGTTACGCCGAAGCATGCATCGGTATCAGTGGGTTGTGTGATTAATTCACCATCTTGGATGTGTAAGTTCTCTAACACGCCGCCGTAGCCGCGCATATCCCCGAGCACGCCGAAACCGCCATTGACTGCGACAAGTACGCGCCGATCACCGCGTTGGTTACGACGGTTCGCCATAGAGCGGACGGTCTCTTTCCCTAAAACTTGCGCGTTTGCGAGTGCGACTTCAAAGTGCAGCGTCGGTTCGTTGCGGGACATCTCGGCGACGTAAAGCACACACGTTTCAAGGTCCCAATTGTAACGATAGAGATGGAGTCCGGGGGTCAGATCGGGAAATAGCACCTCTTTTTCGCCACCAGCCTGCGCGATGGTGGCGATCATCAAGAGGAGACAAATGGCAATCCAGAATTTACGCATTACGGGAAATCTCAACGGCGAAATAGTCAATCGGTTGTTCTATCGGTGGACGCAGTTTCTTGACGATGAGATGCACCGCATCTACTGCGAACTGTTCTAAAATTACGGCAGCCATTTTTTCGGCGAGTGCCTCAATGAGTTGAAACGACTGCTGTGTCCCAATCTCAACGATACATGAAACGACTTCGGCGTAATTGATCGTGTCTGTGAGGGCATCGGTATTGCCGGGGTTGCCAAGCGGACACCCTAAAGTGGCATCGACTTCATAATGACCACCAACGTGCCGCTCTGCTTCTGGGACACCGTGGTGGCCATGGAATCGAATACCTTTGATAATGAGTTTGTCCATTTTTCGCGAAGTTTGCTGTTAACCTTATTCTTCAGCAATTTCTCCGAAGACATGTGCTGGCTTATTTAGGTCTTTGACCTGCTTGCCATGTTTTCCGCCGGTGTAATCAATAGCACGAATTTTCCAGTCACTGCCATCCTTTCTCAGTGCGGAAATTAGATCTCCGCCTTGATTGCCCCATTTATATTCGCCTCGCAAGACAGCATCTTTGCCTCGGCTATCAATAGCGATATAGGTGATGTCAACAGTTACGTTTCCTTGACGGAGTCGGAAGATTCCTTCCCACGCATTCGATACTGCGTTCGCGCCCTCATTTTTTTCAAAAGTGCCAGCCCAAAACGTCCAAGCGGTAAAAATGTCTTTATTTTCGCTTTTGAGAAAAACGTCAGTGAGTGTATCAACATCCTCGTCGCCATGGGCAGTAGCGTATACGGCATAAAGTTCGCGAATTGCTTCTTCTTCAGCGGCGAAATCAATGTTTCTTTCAACTACTACCGGCTCTGCTGGTTGTGAGGATGTAGTCGTGGGTGTCTTTGTTTCTTCCGGTTCGGAGTCATCGTCGCCGCCACAAGCCATCATAGTCGTGACGAGTAACATGGCGATGAAATAATAAATCGCTTTCGGTCTCATAGTTTACCTCCTGCGTTCCATCCAAAATAGGTGAATGCCATTCACACGCTTTTCTTATTTTAGCAGCATCTCCGATAAAAATCAACTTAATTTTAGCAGGACTTACGCATTTTCCCATGACAACGAACGTCCGATGCACTGCAGGGTTTTTGCAAACGCTAAAATCCAATGCGAAGAAAGTATTTCTTCAGGGTTTTAAACCCCGCCTGCAAACAGGACTGCGTAAGTCCTATTTATGGTAAACCAGAAAAACAAATAGACATTCGCCCCGCCCTGGTAGGCGAGGTTTCTAACCTCGCCGGTGCGGAGTGTCCAATTAATTCTAAGCTTTACCATAGTTTTCAGAGGAATAGTTGTCAGTTGCCAGTAGATGCTGTTGTGCGCGCATCTACAAAAGGCATTCTTATATTTTTCGATTTTGCTTTATAACGAGTTTTGTGTTATACTTTTAGGGCAGTTAGGATGCTGTTAACCGCTAAAATCTGTTGAAGAGGAAACTTTATGAACGTCACAGTCAAATACTTTGCCGTATGCCACGAAATGTTAGACAGATCTGAAGAAGAGATGGACCTTCCAGAAGGTGCCACTGTGAAAACAATTTTACAAAGACTTGAGGAAGAGTGGCCCGAAATCGCTGAGTTCTATGAAGTGATGCAAATGTCTGTCAATTGGGAATATGCCACTGAGAACACTGAACTTTCAGAAGGGGATGAGGTAGCATTGATTCCACCTGTCACAGGAGGTCTCGATGTTTAAAATAACCACCGAAGTTATCACCGGTGCAGAAGTCCGCGAAGCGGTGGAAGGACCGGATGCTGGCGCAGTCGTGCTGTTTTTTGGCACTGTCCGTAATAACACTGATGGCAGAGCGGTAAGATGTCTGGAATATGAAGCATATCCACCGATGGCGGAGAAGAAGATGGCAGAAATTGCGCAGGAAATCTCCGAAAAATGGGGGATTCCCCGCGTTGCAATGGTTCACCGCGTGGGAAAGTTAGAGATCGGCGAGGTGAGCGTGGCAGTAGCAGTCGCGTCCCCGCATCGCAAAGACGGGTTTGAAGCCTGCAAATACGCCATGGACCGCCTCAAGCAGATTGTCCCTATCTGGAAGCGCGAAATATGGGCAGACGGTGAAACGGAATGGGTGAAACCGGATGCTGTCTTTTTCGACGCGCCTAAGCCACACAAAACCGATCCACAAACTGACTAAAGATTGAAACCCCTTGTGGGAATTGGTCCAACGCCATCCACTCATCCACTGTATGCGCCTGTAGAATACTGCCAGGTCCGATAATGACAGTCTCCATGTGCTGTGCGAAGACAGCAGCATCGGTGCCATAGGCGACGGTTTGAGGTGCGGCTTCTCCGGTTATTTCAAGTGCTGCTTGGATAATCTCGGCATCGGGTGGCGTGCGTACCGGCGGCGCATTAATATACAAATCGAATATTAACCCATGCTTTTCAGCCGAGTGCCGCGCGCGGTCTATCCATACCTGTGCATCATCCCCAGGCATCGGACGGTAGTTGATACAACACACGCTTAAAGGCGAAGTAATATTCCCTGAACACTCGCCATCACTGATAGTGATATTCCAATCCGTAAAAGCTGGTGTGAATTCATCGTTGAAATACCGAGTATTGGTTGTCAATTCGTAATAAATATCCCGCATTTCTGCGAGAAACGGAATTAACTTTAGGTTCGCGTTGTCCCCTTCGCCTGTACTGCTGTGCGCTGCACGCCCGTGTGCTGTGGCAGTAAAGCGGACAGTCCCTTTGTGGGCATATACCGCATGGAGTTCTGTCGGTTCACCGACGACCCCATACTTCGGAAAGCCGTGCTGTTTGAACATCTGCGACTTCTCGGCAACTGCAATTGCCCCGAGGTAGCCCACCTCTTCATCCGCGGTGATGACGACATAGAGCGGTGCCTTTAGATCCGATGCTGCATAGTGTGATGCAACCTCAATCATACAAGCGACACTGCCCTTCATATCACAACTACCCCTGCCGTACATTTTCTCATCAGCAATCCGTGCCTCAAACGGATCCATCGACCAACCGATAGCGGGAACAGTATCTATGTGCCCGAGCAGCGCAAGCCCGCGCGCACCGTTCTCCGGTCCTTTGCGTCCGATGAGATTTACCTTCAGTACACCTGCAGGGTCTTTGTACGCAACCCGCTCCACCTCACAGCCAATGGATTCCAACGTCTCCGTAAGAAAATCCATGACCTCAACGTTGCTGAGTGGACTAACTGTATTATACCCAATGAGGGTTTTGGTTAATTCTTTGGCATCCATAGTCAAGAATTTTATGAAAAATACGGAAGTTTGTCAATAAATTTTTTTAGAGGCATTCAGTCGTCAGTAAAGAACGTGTTGACTCAGATGCCTGTCACCTTCGCCAATTCAGCATTACGGAAGATTTCGTCTACAGCTGATATTCATAGGCTGCGACAGCGACGGCGACGATTGCAGCGGTTTCTGTTCGTAAGATGTTCGTGCCGAGCGTTACCGGAATGCATCCATTTTCAACTGCGGTGGCGACTTCTTGATTTGAGAAACCTCCCTCCGGACCGACAAAAAACGCGATAGCAGTTGCCTGCGGTGTTTCTCGCAAAACTGTCTTGATATGCTGTGTTCGTGATTCCTGTTCAGTTTGTGGGTTGAGAATTAAGCGGTGTGAAAATTTTTCGGATTGCGCGAGAGATGCCTCAAAGGTCTGTGGCTCACAGAGTTCTGGCAACCACGCGCGTTTACACTGCTTCGTCGCGGAGATAACAACACGATGCCAGCGTTCATAGCGATTTTGGCTCGGTTTTTGTAAGGCGTGCGCTGAGTACATTGGCACAATCTGTGTGATTCCGAGTTCCGTGGTTTTTTGGAGAATCAACGTCATCTTATCATTTTTCGGCAGCCCTTGGAATAGCGTAAGCGAAGGTAGTACCTGCGGGTGAAATTCGTGGGTGAGAATTCGGGCTGCACTTGAAACCGGATTTGTGTCCGTATTCAGCACTTCCGCTGTGTAAATATTGCCCTGTCCATCAATAACTCGGATCGTCTCACCGGAGGTCATACGAAGGACGTTGCGGAGATGGTGCTGTTCTGAACCGGTAATTATTGCGACATCGGCTTGGATCTGAGGCGGCGGAACATAGAAAGTGTGCATCATTCAAACGATGCCTTAGGTTGTGCCTGTGCGAAGTTTTTCAACAACTGTTTCTGGCTGTTGACTGCGGAAGATAGCAGTACCTGCGACGAGAAGCGTCGCGCCTTGGCGAATGGCGAGCGGTGCGATTTCGGTCGTTACACCGCCATCAACGGAAATGTCAATGGGTTGCTTCGATTTTTGGAGGATTTGATGCAATTCCGCTATTTTCCCAAGCGTCCCGTGTTGAAAGGTTTGCCCACCAAATCCAGGTTCAACACTCATAGGCAGGACCAAGTTAATCTCTGAAAGGTACGGAATGACTGCGGTAGTCGGCGTTTTAGGTGAAAAGGCTAATCCAGGTTTAAGCCCGTGGGCTTTGATGGCTGAAATAACTTCACTTGGCGCATCAGCACTTTCGATGTGAAACGTAATGAGGTCAGCCCCTGCTTCAGCAAGTGCATCAATATAACGGAGAGGATGTGTCACCATAATGTGAACATCAAATGGAATCGGGGTTATTTGGCGAACAGCAGCAATGAAAGGCGGACTGATACCAAAGTTCGGTACAAACGCTCCGTCCATTACATCGAAATGCAGCATATCCGCGCCAGCATCAACCATCCGTTTGGTCTCTTCACCAAAGCGGCTGAAGTCTGCAGCAAGCAATGAGGGTGCAATTTTAGGGGTATGAATTTATATGCTCCTTCGTTTTGATATTATTTATAAATCCTTTCAAGTGCTTTTTCCCCGTTCTCGAAGACAACCACCTGTGTGTGTCCAAAGACCCTGACCCCTTTTTGCTCAAGGTTAATCACTGTGTCGGGTGAGTAATGCTGGTCAACTTCAACGCGTTCACCTGAATCATCAATTATAATGATCCTGATGTGGCGCGATAGATTTTGATCTCCTTCTTCACTAACATAGTATTCAAAGGGTAGCAACCTACCAATGTTCTTGTCCTCCGCTTGCCCACTGATTTCGAGGAGTACCAAGTCTCCTGTTTTCAGTATTACACCGCCTACCGGTTTGTGTGTAATAATTGTGCCTTTTGGGATTTTAGGGTGTGAACTATATTCAGTTTCAACATTTAGCCCGGCTGTTTCCAAAGCAACAAGTACGTCCGTAGCGGGTTGACCTTGGAAGTTCGGGAGTTGAATGGATTTTGGGGCAGGTCCTAAACTTATCAAGAGGTTAACGGGTGTTCCGCGTCGCTGACCACCACCTTCTGGCGGGGTTTGTGAGATGACCGTATCTTGTAGGTGAGTTTCAGAGTGGACTTTGGCGACCCGATTTCGACGAAAACCGGCAGCTTCGAGCGTATCAAAAGCCGCATCCTGCGATTTACCGATGACAGAGGGAACAGGTGCCAATTCTGCCCCGATACTGACTGTAATTTTAACAGGTTGATAGGACTTAATTCTAAAATTTGCCTCTGGATCTTGGGCGATGATTTCACCTTTCGGGGCATCGCTACTTGCCTCCAGAATCTTCTTCGCAGGTCGAAGCCCTTCTTTATCAAGGATAGGGACAGCTTCATAGTAGGTCCTACCCATAATGTTTGGTACAAGTACCTCCTCTGTCCGAACCCATCTTGGAATAACCACGAAAATGATTAAGAGCGCGATGATACCTGATAAAATCAGGAAGTAGAGTGAAACTTTGACAATAGCAAATAGAGTATTATTAAGGCTATTCATAATTTTATGATACTGTCAAAAATTGTTCGCCGGTCTCTAACTGATAACCGTTAATAAAATCGTCCGCTTCCATAACCTTCTTGGTCGCCGGTTGAATTTTCAGGAGTTGTAGCGTTCCTTCTGCTGTTGCAACGAGTAGCTTTCGTTTCTCAACTATTTCCAGCGTCCCAGCAGGGGCAGCGAGCATCTGTGGAAGCGGTTGACAACTAATAATCTTGAGTCGGAGATTGTCCCGAAAGAAGGTATAAGCACCGGGCCAGATCGCGGTGCCCCTTACAAGATTATGAATCGTTGTTGCAGGTTGATGCCAGTCGATGTGTCCGATCTCTTTTGTGAGACGTGGTGCATGCGTTGCCGTCGCGTCGTTCTGAGGTGTCGCTGGTGGCGGGGTCCCGATTGGCATATCCGTCAAAAACTGGACAAGCTGACTCGCGCCAAGTTCCGCTAACTGTTCTGTTAATGTGAATGCGGTATCTTCATCTCGAATTGGAATAGAGACAGTAGAAATAACATCGCCAGTATCCTCGCCTGCATCTAATAACATAAGTGTTACACCCGTTTCGGTTTCCCCGTTAATCAACGCCCATTGAATGGGTGCCGCCCCCCGATATTTCGGGAGTAGGGACGGATGTAAATTGATAGTCCCGCACGGCGGAATATCCAAAACGGTTTGTGGTAGAAGTTGACCGAAAGCGGCAACGATAATTACGTCTGGTGCGAGGCGTTCAAGGATGCGTAGAAACCCTGGCTCTCTCACTTTTTCAGGTTGGTAGATCGGTAAATTATATTCTGTTGCGACGATTTTAACAGGTGGAGCACTCAGCCGTTTTCCGCGTCCACTCGGCCGGTCAGGTTGTGTGACAACACCAATGATTTCAAACTTGTGAGTGACCAGCTCTCTGAGTGCTGGCATAGCGAACTCACTGGTCCCCATAAAAAGAATACGCATTTTTGACTTTAGTTTTCAATTTTCGGTTATCAGTTAAAGAAGGCTGTGAACTTCCGGGTGTCTCTTGTGAGAAATAATTGGGGTCGGTCTACTTGAACTCAGAAACGAATCTGAAGGAAAGGCATCGCAAAACCGTTACCGGGTTCATTCGCCCATCCATTTAGATTGTTACGCATTGCGTTTTGTAAAGACATATTTCTATATCTTGCTGTGTAAGGATCTGTTTTGGATAGACGCGCGATAGTGCCTTCAACAGGATCCTCCTCTTCCGTTGGCGGTACTTTCGGTTCAGGCAGGCGTGGTGCTGACCGGTCAACGTTGCGAGTATGCAGCCAATCCCATACACCAATAAACAGAGACAATGAGAGCGCACCGATCCCAACCATGCGATAGTCCTTCGGTGTCAATTCAGGGGCGAATATGTTCTCACGATACATTTTTATCCCTCTAACAGCGACATAACCGTGAATCGCTGTGAAAGGTAGGGAACTCAGCGTGACAATCTCAAATCGACGCAGCGCGCTTTCGCTGTAGTCGGCAGGATCACCTTGTTGTGTTTCCTGTCCTGGAGGCGTGGTTTGAAACTGTGCGTTTGCGTGTGGTAACGTCAAAAGAAAAACGAGTAAACTCATCAAGGACAATTGGATACTAAACTTATACATAAATCACCTCCACTGAGGAAGAACAACATCAATTCTCATAGTCATACTGCTAATGGACTTATGAAGTGAAGCACACCCGCCCGTCAGGCCTCCTGGTCTTGATTTCGGATGCGGAACAGATAAACAATTAGCATACCTGCACCGATGCAAACGGCAACATCAGCGACGTTAAAGGTAGGCCAAAAGATCCGTCGGCTGACGATACCGAACTGAAGAAAATCGACAACTTCACCCAAATAGAGTCGGTCAATGAAATTCCCTATAGCTCCGCCGAGTAAAAAACCTAATGAGACCTGCATCCACCGACTCTCCCTGAACCGGAGATAATAGGAGAAAATGAAAACCAACGCGACTATAGTAATAAGAATAAGCAAAACTCTATGTCCAGCGAGCACACCGAAAGCCGCTCCAGTATTTCTATCGTGCCGAAGGTTAAAGAAACCCGGAATAATCGGAATCACTTCTGTTGCTTGCGTGATATAATTCTGGACCAACCACTTGGTACCCCAATCCAGTATCAACACCGGAATGGCTACACAGATTAAGGGTATAATGTTCCGCTCTGTACTTTTTTTAGGATTTTGCATCGTATGCGCTCTTGCGTGCCTCCCATTCCGCTTTTGCCTCGTCTTTTTTTGTATCGGTAGGCTCTAAATTTTGTCCAACCGGAGGCGAGTGCGAGTGCAAATTTTTCTGAAAAATACTATGACTATTGGTCGCGCCCTCTATAGAAACGAACCGATAGAAATGTTCAGCGAGAAAAGGTGTCAAGGGTGCGAATTGTTTCAGGATCTCAGTAGTTATCTGTGAAAGCGTATTCAGTGCTGTAGGCTCAGATTCCATAGCGCGGACATAAAAACGAAGGTCGTCCTGACAGAAATTAGTTAACCTTGTCCACATTTCGTGGAAATTCTCCTGTTGGTATGCCTGCTGGACCTCTTCTAAAAGCTGCGCTGTAACGATTACTGCGAGTGAATCAATTGAGAGGTTTTTCTTCGTAGAAGCCTTTCTCTTCTTATCTACTCGAGTTGTTTCAGGGTTTGTATGGTACCTCGGAGATGCGTCTTTCCTTTTTGTCTTGCTTACATTTTCGGAATCCAGCAGGAACGGATGGAGGTGTTCCTGTATATCATCCAAAAGTGCTTGGAGCTGCTGATACTGCTCCAAGTAACTTTCTGCAAGGTTCTCAAGTTGTTTGGGCACCGCCTGCTTTGCCCTGACTTTCGGCGCCATAGCGACAAGGCGTATGACATCAGCCGGATATTTGTCAAGAAATGCGTCTTCAATCTGCACTTCACCATTAATTTTCGGTAGTGCTTTAAGGGTTAGTTGCTTAAAAGGTTGACTTTCTTTAATTGGACGGCTTCTGCTCAACGCAGCGGAAATGATACTGATTTCAGCCAACCATTTTGTCCATTCAGAATCGTCAATACTCGCCTGTTGTACAAACATGACACTGGTGTGCCCGCCGAGCGGTTTTTTGAAGTCAGAGTTGTCAATGGTTTGAAGCAGATTGGCAAAATGACTATCAATGAGGGTAGCCTCTTTGCGAAAGTCCGCCGAATTACAATTGAGACAACGGGTATCTGCGGGCAGAAGTTCTTCAATGCTTAATCCAAACCAAAATTCAAAACTTCGTTGAATAGAATTACGGATTGCGTTAAGCGTATTTTTATCGGTAAGCGGTTCATCACACTGGTCGCAGAGCAGGATCGGAAGCGGCATGCCCCACTGGCGTTGTGTTGAAACTTGCAATTCTCCAAAATTAAGGACAACATCCCGGATGTCACCAATGCGTCTATGTTCCGTATCGCCATAATTATCCCAATATTCTTGTGCGTGGAGAAGTTGTGTGGTGTTGCGGTTTTTTGAGGTCGAAAACACCCATTTTGAACACGGTCGAAAAACGGCTAATTCTTTGCAGCGCGGACAGTGCGGTGCGTGTATTTCATCGTTATGTGTTTTTAGAAGATATCCGTACTTTTCTAACTGCGGCACAATAAACTTTTCTGTATCAAACAGATACAAACCGCACAATTGTGCCGCCTCCTCAGTGAATCTTCCGGTTTCGTCGAAAATAGGAGCGGCATTTATCTCTAACGCTTGGGCGATATCGTAACTGTGTTGATGATGGGCAGGGTTTAGCGGCATAACACCGGATTTTAAGACAGGGCTTGATTCATCATCGGTCCCTGCGATTAACGTTTCAGGGATGCGTGTAATCTTTAACTCTTTCGATGGAAAGAGTGGATGTGCTACAGTGTATCCAGCAAGTTCAGTCGCCTTGATTTTCTTCACCAATTTCGGTTTAGGCTGTCTTTTTGCGAGGTGTTTACAAAAATATTCAAACTGCGGTTCAGCAAAAAGGAGATATTCGTCCCCAAATTTGGTGAGCCGATAAGTCGCCGCCGTGGTAATCCCGAGTTCAACAATACCGGCGACTTCCCATAGATGTGGCATCTGAACACAAAAAGAGACATCAATCCCGAATTCCTCTAACCCAGAAGTGAATGGAAATTTCACGTAACCATTCAACGCGTGCGTCGGTACTTGTAGAAGGTTCGCCTCATTGATTGGAGCGGTGCATTTCGGACACCAAGGGCTCAGTTGCGGCAAATCATGCAGGTACTCAGAATCCCGCAGTCGACTGATGAGTGCGATGAGTCTGGCTTCTTGCCGGGATTCAAGTGTTTTCTGCGAAGCGTCCCAATCCGCAAAGATACCGAGTTGATAGAATTTCTGTTTTTGGACTTCTAATTCCTGTTTGTGTCGGGCGCGACATCGCTTGCGAAGGACAGATAGTTTGAGTGGGGATTTCGATCTTGACTCAGCAACAACGCTTTCCTCAATCCAAAGCGGATAGGTTTCCCACGCGGGGACGTATGTAACGTCGTGTCCTTGTATCAACGAGGCTTTGAGGAAAATGTCTTGGCAGATCTTTCTGGAAAGCGTGTCAAGCGTCAGGGCGTGAACAGAAGTAGGCATTTCCCGAAGGACGTAAGTTTCGGGTTGAGCGGAATCGTCTGGTGGGTCACTCACATCTGGTGCGGTGCGCTCTACGGACGTTGTTTTTTTCTTCGCGAGCGGATAAACATTGAGGGTCTCCCAAACTTTCAGAACGTTTTTTTCGTGCGTCCGTTCCGTCAATTGGGGTTTCTCATCGGGTTTCGAGGTCCTACCCCGTTTACGCGTCGTATTTTTTGCGGGGGAATTTGGTTTTTTCATGTTTTCGTACTGTTGTCTCTGAACCACTTGTCAGTTTGCTGAGGTTCTGCTTTTCGTGCATGTCGCCTCTTAAGTTCTACTGCCTCAAGCGGGTTGGTATCTCCGTTCGTATATCACCAGAGCATCCGAGTCAAAATTTGTAACAGAATAATCAGTACAAAAGGTGAAATGTCAATACCAAAGTTTCGAGACACTGGTTCAAGGAGGTTACGGATCGGTCTTAAAGCTGGATCGACGAGGCGACCTGTGAACCAGTAGATTTGCCTAATGACTGAATTCTGTGTGCCAAAAACAAACCAAGAGAGCACTGCGTTTGCAAAAACCACTATTGTGTAAATTTCAAGCAATTGAGCGATGAGCCAAGCAAAGTTGAGCATAATTATCGTTTATGTACGTGTTTGTTACTCCAGAAATTATGCCCTGCCGAGTTCTTTGGCTCGTTCTGTTGCAGCAAGGATGGCTTCAGTAATCGTTGCGCGTAAGCCACCGCGCTCCAAGGCGTGAAGTCCGGCAGCAGTTGTGCCGCCGGGTGTCGTAACCCGGTTTTTTAATACTGCTGGGTGTTCTTGCGTTTCGGCTAACATCGTGGCTGCTCCCAGCACCGTATGGATTGCCAGTTGCTGAGCATCCGTCCGAGATAAACCGACATGGACACCTGCATCAGCGAGTGCTTCAATGAAGAGTGCGACATAAGCGGGTCCACTTCCACTCACACCTGTGACAGCGTCAAGATGGTGTTCATCCATCGCTAACGAAGTGCCACATGCATTAAAAACCTGCGATGCTACTTCAAGATGTTCCTGATTTGCTGCACTACCCGCCGTTAGTACTGAGATCGCGGCACCTACCGACGCTGAAATATTTGGCATCACACGAATAATAGGTGGCACCTCGTTAAAGTAAGATGCAAGCGTTGTGGTCGTAACCCCTGCAGCGATGCTTATCAACCATTGTGGTGCTGATAAGGCTTGTGCGACTTGGGGTAAGACGTGTGGGACTGCTGGCGGTGTGACAGCACAGAGAATAACTTCGGTATTCTCTACCAAGGCAACAACATCGCTTGCGCTGTTAGTCCCTTTTTCTTCGCAAAGCTGCTTTACAAGCGTTTCATCAAGGTCGGTAACCCAAATCTGTTCTGCGGGGAATACGGTGTCAGCGATACTTCGGACGATAATGCCGCCCATCTTTCCTACACCTATTACACCTAACCGAAGATTTTTAATTATTCCTTGCGGTTCGTTCAGGTGGGCTTACTTAGCAAGTCCCGCTCCGTAGAACCGCCCTCCATTCTGCGGCGTACTCGCCCATAAGCGATCTGCTTCATTTCGGGTTACTGTCTCGTTGGTATCTTATCCCAAGAATGCTTATGATTCCTCGCTGTCTGAAATCTCAAAGATTGCTCTACCGATTCTAACGAGGTTCGCACCTTCTTCGATAGCGATCTCAAAGTCGTTTGTCATCCCCATAGAGAGATGCCGCATGGTAACCGTCGGAAACTGTTGAGCCTCTACTTTTTCAGCAAGAGACCGCAGTAAAGCGAACGCGGGACGGTTTGCCTCCGGTGAAGAACTGAACTGCCCCATTGTCATTAGCCCGATGATATTTACTGTCGGATACGCTTGCGCGTCTTCCATAAACGCCAGTAAATCCGCTGCATCTAAGCCGTACTTACTTGTTTCGCGAGTCGTGTTCACCTGAATTAGAACATCTATCCGTTGTGCTTGCGCTTCGGCTCGGCGTGCTATTTCTGCTAAGAGCCGCAAACTATCAACAGAATGAATCAACGAAAACATCTGAAGAGCGGCTTTAACCTTATTCCTTTGTAGGTGACCAATGAGATGCCAACGACATGTTTCACGCGTAGATACGGCATCTGCGGTTGAGTTGACCGCTCCGTACTTTTGTTGCGCTTCCTGTACCCGGTTTTCACCGATGTTTATAACGCCTGCATCGAGAATCGCCTGCATTTCCGAGACTGAACGCCCTTTCGTAACAGCAACGAGTTCTATTGAATCCGGTGTTCGATTGCTCCGTTCCGCCGCGCGGGTGATACGTTCGTTAATGCTGAAGAGATTATTGACAATCGGGTTCAATGGGTACACCCCTCGCCGGGTACTGCGAATCTCTTTTCAATTCCAAAGTCGGTTCGATGACAAGGACAGGTTAGACTTCAAAATTGTCCATTGATTGTGTCTCTGGATCTAAGGGTTTGTTCGTCTGAAAAAGTATGCCAATAACTGCGACTAAAACAGCAATGCTAATAATGCCGATGCCAACCGTTATCGTATATGTTGCCTCCGTATAAATCTGCGTGACTTGGACTGCGCTTACGGGGTCTGATAGTGCCTCTTGATACTTACGCGGATGGATACCACCCAATATAATGAAAACAAATCCAATAAAACCTATAACAATTGATAACGTTATAAAAAGCGTACGCATTTACGGTTCCTTAGTATCTACCGAATTGTCGCCTAATAAGCCAAAGAAATTATTGGACCTAACAAACTGGAACATTTAGGGAAAATAACGCTACAAATTGTAGTGAGGTTACGACTGTGGACAGTGCTGGAACTGCAGTCACACAATTCGCTATATTTGTATATTTAATGATACCATATTCTTGCAAGGAATGCAAATTTTTCATTTCACGGTTATGAGAAAAAAAGTTATAGGGAGAAGACTGAAATTGAAAACCGAACGACTCAGGTAAAACTAAAGGGATTTAGTTCTCGAGGTTGAGTCTGATAAATGAGAGCATTCTGCCTGTTTGTCCGTTCTCAGCCCGATGAGAATAAAAAAGGTCTGTGCGACAGGCAGTACAGAATGGGGATACTGAAATAGAGGGACTGGGTAAGCCTATTTCGATTAATTGGTTAATATTCGCTGCTTGTAGACTCAGGTTTGTGCCGTTGCCGACGGTACTACCGAAGCGTTCCGCAAATTGGGTGAGCAGTTCTGCACTAACGGTATAACAGCATTTCTGGATGGAGGGTCCCAAATGAACATGGCAGTTTGCGGCAAGCGTTCCAAAGCGTGTCTCCATTCGGGTAAAAGCATTTACGGCTATTCGTGCGAAGGTACCTCGCCATCCCGCATGGACGATACCGATCGCTGGCGTTGCGACATCTAAGATGAAAACAGGGACGCAATCCGCTGTGAAGATGCCCAACGTTACGCCATACTGGGCAGAGACAAGTGCGTCCGCTTCTGGGGTTACGTCAGGTGTCACTGGTACTTTTTCATGTACATCAATAACTTCAGCACTGTGAATTTGACGACAATAGTGTAGGTCTGCTAAGCCGGTCTGCTGGAAGAAAATCTCTCTGTTAGCCGCAACCGCGTTTGGATCATCACCCACATGTTCAGCAAGGTTTAGAGAGGTATAAGGCGTAAGACTGCTACCCCCGTGGCGTAGGCTAGTGCCAGCGATGACGAGACCCGTCGCCTCAAGTTCCTGAATTGGATGGTACACCTTCATTGCTTATAATCTTCTCTCGGCGGACTAAAAATGTCAAGTGCGACAGCAGGATCATCGAAGGCTTTCGCGCTATGTTTCACATTGGAAGGAATGAGATAAGCGTCGCCCTTTTTGAGGATCCGTGAATCTCCATCAATGGACAATTCAAATGTGCCATCAAGGACCATTCCCATCTGTTCATGGGGATGGCTATGTTCAGCGACGACGCTATGTGGCTTCAGATGAACAAAGGACATCATCAGTTTCTCGCCGTGAAGCGTCCGGATGCTGGCTCCGTCAAATATCTCTTTTTCGGGTTGTTCATCAATAACAAAAAATGGCATCGGTTGGGGGTGCCTCCTGTTTTCTATGCTGATGGGGTTTGAAGTGGCACAAGCGCGGGCATATCCTTTCTATGGAAACGGCACATCCGGTGTGGCAGGTTCAACGTAAAGCAATCGCTTACAACTTGAGCAGTACACAGGTTTTTCATCCTTTTGTGCTTCTTTCAGCGTCTGCGGTTGAATGGCGATACGGCAGCTGCTGCAAGTACCATTCTTACCCAAGGCTATAAAACTGGCATTCGCTCGGACCGCGCCGGATTGGCTTGCAAGCTGCGCTTTCATCCACCGGTGATATTCATCCCGGCGCACCTTGTCGATTTTCGGAAGAAATGCTTTACGCGCTTTTAACTTTTCATCTCTCTCGGTTTCTAAGGTCCCCAGTTCTCGTCGGAGTTGCTCAGTTTCGGTAGCAGTTTTCGCTTTTTCTTCATTTACCAGCGTTTCGAGTTCCGCCAATTCCTGCTTCAATTGGTCGGATTCCTCCATAAGGATTAGGATAACATCTTCAGCCTCTGCATCTTGATTGTCTAAGAATTCGATTTGCCGTTCCAGAGCACTGTAGGCTTCGTTGGACGTAGCAGTCCGCTGTTCGTTTTGATATTTTTCACGTTGTACAGCGTTTGTCTCGATTTCAGCATTTCTGGCGCGCTGTGTTTTTTCTGCTTCCGCGAGTTCCGCCGATTTTGCTGCCAAGTCTACTTCGTGTTTCGCGACCTGCGCCTGTCGCTGCTCAATCTGGTTCGGGATGTCTTGGAGTTTTTGTTGGATTGTCAACAGTTCTGAATCACGTTCTTGTAATTGGTAGAGCAGTGCAAGCTGCTGCCTCAAAGACGCGTTAGCCATTAGATTTCTGACTCCTTTTCGACGAGATAGGCGAAAAAAATACCGAGTTGATACAGAAGGAAAAGCGGTATTGCCATCAACAGCATCGACCACGGGTCTGCGGGCGTCAGCAATGCCGACATCACACAGATACCTAATAAAGCGTAGCTCTGTTTTTCACGAAAACCCTGCGCATTAATCACACCGATACGGGATAGAAACGCCATTACTATCGGTAACTCGAAAGCGATGCCGAAACCTAAAATTAACCGTGTTATAAAACCTACATAATTTTGTAAGTCCCATCTATTCGGCATACTCGGATACAGTTGTGCTGAGAATTGCAGTACCACCGGTGTAACAATAAAATAGGCAAAGGCAGCACCAAGGATAAAAAACGTGAGGATGATCAAAAAAAGCGGAATAGCAAATCGCTGTTCTTCTCGATTTAATGCTGGAAAAACAAATGCCCAAACCTGATAAATGATTATGGGGAGCGCCAACAAAATACCGGCAGTAATTCCGAGTTTTAAGAACGCCATGATGCCTTCTAATGGACCGACTTTCATGAGTTCAGCGTTGACACTGGAAGTCCCAGCACGCATCGCAATTGACAAAAACCCCAATATTGACGCTTCAGAACCGCCTGCAGTATCAATAGCACCTGCGATCAGCGTATTCATAGAAGTTCCCAACGGGAACATAATTACCTTCTCAATCGGTCCGCTAAAGGACAGACAGATTAGCGTAAAGACAGCGATTGTGATGGCAATGATGATAATCCGCCGCCGGAGTTCCTCCAGATGCTCCCAGAAGGTCATTGCGACATCATTAGATTCCTGAGATTCCATAATAATACGTATTGCTCGCGAAGTTCCTATCGACTAAGAGGTTTTTGGAGGCTTGATATTTGGTTCCGGGTCTTTGTCAATTTCATCTGCTGCCTTTGTCAGTTCATCTTGGAGTTCGGAGCCAACACTCTTAAATTCGCGTATCGCTTTTCCGAGCGAACGTCCCATTTCTGGTAGTTTTTTCGGTCCGAAAATGATGAGGGCAGCCACAAGGATTATAAATATCTCCATTCCGCCTATTCCACCCATGTTTCTCACTCCTTCTTTTATCATACATGACAGTCTGTTACTGTTCATTAGTATATCACGAAATCAATCTATTCGCAATTAATTTTTTTCTAATGGTTGTCAGAATGGCAGATTAGCGGGATTGTCGCGGATTACGCGGATTTCACGGATTAGGGAGGCGTTGGAAGGATGGAAGGGTGGAAAATTGGAAGGGTTCGGTGTGTGCTTTTGGTTGTCTGAACCGGGATTTAGGGATTTTTAGGATTAGGAGTTTGTTTTTTCATCTAAATGCACGTTGCATTTGAACGAAAGATTGGCACGAATTTTAAAAGCAATAGAAAATAGCAAAGGCATAAAAGCATACAAAAAGACCCGAAAGTGGAAAAATATCACTTTCAGATCTATTTGTTGGCTATCGAGTTTAACACAGGTCGTTTTGATCTTACTTTAGTTAGATATTTTTACTACAAGGGGTAGTAAATTCCATCAAGCGTTGTATGTTCAGTGAGCTCAATAATTCCTTTTGAAAAGGAAATATGAACATCAAAATTTATTAAAAAGTTTAAACCTAATACGCCTTCAACGTATATTTCCGGGGGTAAATCAAGGCACACAACCTCAATATTTTCTATAGTTTGCCCTATGGCAGTTAGTCCTTTGATTTCAATAATCGGTGCTTTTTCAACGCCACTACCTGTTATGATATCATCTATTGGGTTTGGGATATTGTATCCCAAGGCAGAAACAACATAACTTGGAATTGACGTAGTCGATGCACCAGTATCCAATGCCACTTCAACATCCCGGAAACTCGTACCATCAATACCCATCACTTTTATAGGTATCACTATCAAATTAGATACAGGTTGAAAGCGAATCCTTTGCATTACAGAAGGTATAATCTCCCTTCTGGGGGTTTACCTGTGTAGCGTATCGCCGCGCCACCTTTATATTCCGCTGATACTTTTTTTATAGCCTCGCGCGAAGAACTATGAACAGCAACTATCCCTGATATGAGTTCGGTGCTTGCGCTATGTTCGCAATCGACTATAAATAGCCATTGATCAGGGTACTGCTGCACCATTTCATCGATTGTCAAGCGCTTCTGTTTCATTTTTAATCCTCCTTGAAATTCTACGCGATCATAGAGTCTGCGTATATTGTATTACAATTTAACAAAAAAATTCAATAAAAATTCGCATATATATGCATGTTTTGTGGAAATTAGACCATACAAAGCAAGGTTTCCCTGCTTTTTCTTACGAATTTCAAATATACGAAACGCTTGGAGGTGAAAAAAGATACAATCTTCACTGGTGCCACAGATTTCTCGGATTTTAGGATTAATCAATAAATAACAGTGTGAAATTTCATAGGATTCATAGTAAGGATCCGAAAGAGGCACGCGTGAACCTGTCCAAAAGTTAGACACTGTCTGGGTTTTCACCCGTTTCGCAGCAGCACCATTTTTTCGGTGTTACTATGAATCTTTGGATTTTGAAGACGTTGGTTACGCCTCGCTAACATAGTTGTGGTGTGGGTTTCGCGGCACTTTAAGTTTGGATCGGTTCGGATGGGTTACTATGAAATTTTTCTGTAGTTTGAAAATATTGGTGAGAAGCAACGCGTCGTTATTCTTCAGACCGGTTCAACGCAATCCAATCGAGTGCCTTTTTTTGGATGTCCACTGCCTGCGTCAACCTCCCAGCGAGTTGCTCCAGTTCCGCAATGCGTTCCGTAGAAGCATCGGACTGCTTACGATTAGGTTCAAAGAGGGTCGCCGCATTTTCAACGAATTAGCGTTTCCACTGTGAGAGTTGTGCTGCGGTGATGTTATGTCGGCGACAAACTTCTGCTTCGGAACTTTCGCCGCTGAGTGCTGCAATAACGACTTCCGCTTTAAATTCGGGAGTGAATCTTTTGCGTTTTCGTTTGGTTGCCATCGGATGCTCCTTTCAGTGAGATTGTATTATAACCCAAGTTGCTATCTGTTTATACACATAGCACTCCGCTGGAGTGCAAGAGGGTAATACGCCGTTTTCTATAGATATATCACCCCTCTGGGGTGGGGAAAGGGGTTGAAAACCTCATTGAAATACGCAGAAATACCCAAGCAAAAACCCTACTGGAGCTGTGCCCAACGCTTTGAAAGTAGCGTTTCTGATAAAACTTTATATCTATATATATGATAACATGTTTTGTATCGGAAACCAAAGGAATTTTTCTCTTTAGGGGTGTGTATAAATATTGTAGCAGTGGTCTCAAGAATCAGGATATAGGAATTTTCCAGATTGTGGTGTTACAAGATTTTTAGGGGATATGAAGTTGGGTTTCTCTATATCCTTGCGTGCATGAGACAGAATATAGGATTTAATGCCTCTTTGGGAAAACGTGTCGGTTTTATCAGTTCCGTTCAACCCAACCTACGGCACTATTGACGGTTTCTGGCAATCCCACTATGAAATCATAGCAAATCCCTAAATCCCATAAATCACAGTTCAGACCACGCCCAAAAATCCGCGTCATCCGTGTCCTCCGCGACAATCCGCGATTCAGACGCATTCGTCCCCAGTTACCAGTACGCAGTTGTCAGTTAAGAGACAATTTGCTTAATCAAATCCGTCTTTAACGGGCAACTGATAACTGACTCCCACAAATCCCGGCCCAAACAACCCCAAAAAACGCCCAAAAATCGAAAATACATTAAACATACATTAAAAGACAGTATAATCACAATATCTGCGGACATTTTCTGTTTGATTACCCCGAAAATGCACCGTATAATTATAATACGTGATTTAGAATGCAATGCCCAAAATACGGCTTATACGAGGTTCGATACGCTTTAGAGATGCGGGTGGTTCTTGGTGCGAAATCTGTCTTTGGTATATTTCAAAATAAGTGGGTATGCTGAAAAAACGCAAATTCACGTCACATTCCGCGTATCACGTGGGTTCTGCACGTCACATGTGACGTGCAGAACGTCACATTAACGTCACACAGCGTCGAAGCAGTCGCGATTCAGGGAATGCCTTTACCACAGTACGTTGAGGCTTGGAAACGCCTCCTATATGAAAACCGATTGCCGATTGCTGACGGCTATATAAAATTTCATAGCAAATTTCATAGCAGCCTTTAACAAGCCTGCTACGAAAACCGCCAAAAACCCAGTCATACTTTAGGTTTACGGCATTTCATGAAATTCACAACTTTTCGGTTTTGCTATGAAACCATGAAATTTTACAGCATTACAACCAGCAGAAAGCGGAAAACCAAAGGGCTTTGGATGCTTAGCGAAAACGTTTGAATTCTTCCACCGAATATGCTACGATATTAGCGACGTGGGAAGAAGGTATCAATGCCGGCTTCGATGTCTTCAATCGGATGCCCATGCTGTTGTTGGTAACTGTCGTGGGTGCCTCGCTCTGTTTCGGTTAACTCGGTGAGCGGAAAGGCGATAGTTTCCTTGCTGCGATTGCCGGACTCGCTCATCGCGATGTTCATCTCTTGGTCCTGCCTACCCAACACTGCACCGTATTCAGGTTCCGTATCGTTAAGTACAGCAGTAGCGATGCTGAGCAGTTCATCCGCAACTGCGATCTGTCCCTCGGAAAGTGGATAATTTTTGAGCGGGTTTTCCCAAGTGACGGTCTGTTCTGGGAGTTCCAACGAGATGTTATCAATGACGTTAACACCATCTACGTCGATTGTTGTGCGCGTCGGACGGTAGGCAACACCTTTCGCGCCAGATTGCAACTCATCCGCAGGTGTTACGTATATGTCTTCGCCGAGGATCGTGCCTTTGCTACCGTCAATCTGCGAGATACCTGTTTGGCCGCGTCCCAAAGAACGGGCGTGGATGACATTGGAGTACACCATAAGGGCTGTTGCGTTGTTATCAAATTCAATAAAACCGAGGCTCCATCTTTCACTGGTATGGTTCCGTTTCATCCGATCGATAATCGGAATTACAGGGGATGTCTGTGTGATACCGAGTGCGGATTTCGGTTCGCCACCTGCGCGGAGACGGAGCATACTCATACCGTGATAACCGCCTTCGTAAAAGATACGGTAAATTCGGGCGACTTCACCGATAATATCTGCCTCAATAACTTTGGATAAAAACCGTTCGCGTGGGGCACGATAATAGTTTTCGGCTATCTCGAGTTTGACATTATTGGCTTTAGCATGTTCAATCATCAAATCTGCTGTAGGCAGTGTAACAGCGATAGGTGTTTCACAGAGAATGTGAACACCCGCATCCGCCATAAAACATGCAATTGCGTGATGTGCAACACCCGGTACGGTAATATCAACGACATCAAGCGCTTCATGGGCAACGAGATCCCGGACGTTCGTGTAAGGGGTCGCGCCGTATTCTTTGGCGTAACGGGTGGCAGCCGCATCGTCTATATCGCAAACGGCGACGAGATTGTAAACATCTTTGAGTTTCGCTATAACAGGTAGGTGGGCACCCGCACCGCGTCGTCCTGCACCCACTAAAGCAATATTGAGTTTAGACATGGATATCTCCTAACCGTAAACATTTTACCTTATAGGAACTGCTGCAGGACTTACGTAAATTTAGCACGCGATAGTAGATTTTTTTGGTTTTAAACCCCCTAAATCCCCCTTATCAGGGGGACTTTAAGAGGAAATGCGTAAGTCCTATACTGTCTAACGTGGACTGTTTGTACTGAAAATATCATTTCTCCAAAAATGTGTCAACGAAAAACACACTATACGGTAGTTGCAAAGAAGGTATTTCTAAAATCCTGTTGAAGAGACATGTTAGCTATTATCCTTAAAGAACTTCGCTGTTATACCTATTCAAGCAAATACCGGCGTATCCAGTTTCTGATCTTGTGCGCGCTTGCACTCCTATTATTCGCTGCAACAGTCGAATTCTATGCGCATCGCACGAGTGACGTTGGAAAACAGGTTTATACGTTCTGTATTATTGTTCTCTTTATTGCACAACTTTGGATACCCCGACATGCCGTTGAAGTCTTACATATAGATTATTCCGTATCAAGGAGAGGGATAAATGATGCCATGCTTGTGTTGAGTCCGTTAGCAAATTGGAAAATCTTGGCAGGTAAACTGAGTGCTGTGGTACTTTGGGCGATGTGGGGTATCTGGTTAACAATTCCACTGTTTGCCCTTTCAAGTTACACAGGCGGTCTGGCAGTTTCAAAATTGGTGAAATGCGGTGCTGTCCTATTGGTAAGTTGTATTTTCTTTGCACTCATCGGTATCGGTTTTGCGTTATACCAGCCCCCGGCTCGGGCAAAAGGTATAAGTTACGGGCTTGTCTTGCTGCTGACTTTCCTTCCGCTGATTCCGATTCCCTTATTTGCTGCAATTCCCATATTGGATGTGGTGAGTCCGCTGTGTGCGCTGTTGTCAATCCTAAGTTCGGACGTAACGCATCTGTGGTTATGGAACATCGGACTGTTTTGTGTCCTCTCTATCCTGATTTTTCCAGTTTTGATGAGACAGATGCGTTTCTAATTTGATGTGCGTATCTTGCTTCTGTGCCTGAACTTGACTGTTACGCCGAAAATCTTTTCAATTTTAACTGAGATCCTGAAACGCTAAATACGTATCATTAAAAACATGGTAAACACATCAAAACACGCCTCAAATCCTCAAGAAACATCGCAGCCTTGGCATCCGGGTGTTACTTTTCGCGCGATTCTGATCGGCATCATTCTTATCCCACCGAACACCTATTTCATTATGGCGAATCATCTGCGTTACCGGAGTACGCTGCCGACAACGATGTCGCTAATTTACAACGTAGTGGTGACGCTGGTGGTGCTGATATGCCTAAATTTTCTGATCAAACGGCTGTTGCCGCGCTTCGCGCTCCGACAGGGCGAATTGCTCACCATCTACGTCATGCTCTCGATCTCTTCGGCGATCGCGGGACACGATATGATGCAGACGCTTGTGCCTGTGATTCCAAACGGC
>JAGFCB010000166.1 GCA_022394775.1 Candidatus Poribacteria bacterium | reverse complement strand
TGTATCCGTAATATCGTCGCGGGAAAAGAATGTCCGTCCGCACAAAGGCTACAAATTGAAACAACACGAGACACTATTACCGACGTGTCTCGCGTCATCTTAGCGACAGGATATCAATTCAATCTTCATCGTTACGGATTTTTAAGGGAGCTAATCACACAACACCAAATCCCACTCGTCCGAGGTCTACCACGACTTGATAACGATTTACAACTCTATCCAATCCAGAACCTCTTCGGCTCCGGTACCATCGCACAACTTCAAATAGGACCCGCTGCAGGCAACATTGCTGGCGCGGGTCTCGCTTATGAACGCCTCCGCGAAAAATTGCACTCGCACCTGTAGGAGCGATCTACCACGGAATTCCGCGCTTACCTATTGAAGTGTGATACAACCTTTATCTTTGCTTCAAACGCGGGGATCCGCAGTGGTCAATTTTTCCCAGCGTGGGAGAAATGCTTCCATCAAAAAACTATCCAATCGCCAAATATTCTGTTGCGGCTTCCTTTCAAAAAACATACCCATCGCTAATACCAGAATATCTTTGAAGCCATACGGGACATCAATCTGTGAGAGATCTTCGTACGTCTGGATAAGTGCTGTGTGGATTCGGAGGAAGTTCAATGCAGCGAAACTAAACGCATTCAGTTGCAGATCACCATCTTCCGTTTTTTCCCATGTCCATTCGGGTTGGTAGAAAGCGTGCAGCTGTGCCTTACAGAGTTCGATCGCCGTATTAAGGACTTCCGAGAGTTCTTTGTGTTTTATCGCGTCGTTTGGAATATCAAATTTCTCACAAATTTCCTTATGTAATTGCTGTTGTATCGGTTCCGATGCGATCCAGTTTTGGAAAACTTCAGAGGCATGCGCAAAGCAAGTCCGCAGATCTACGAGCGTCAAATCCAGTTTGCTCGGAAACGCTTTAAGTAAGGAAGAACTCGGCAGTAGATGTTCCTGTTCAGGGTATAATTCTAAGAACTTGTATTCTACCACATCCGCCAGCATTTCAGCGAGAATCGGCGTGAAGGCGATAATCGCCCGTTCATACAACTCCGCATTGATGAATTGCTGTAATTTGACTGGATGAAGCTCTATTGTTCCTGTCTCACTTTTGACGAATGTGTTGACAAATGAAGTCTGCGTCCCAAAAACGGATGCCGTTTCCGTTAAAGAGAGTGGACGTTGGAATAATGTCAGTGCCGTGTAAGGCACTTCAAAATCGAGTAAACTTTCCTGCCACTGGTGGCCCCAAGTATCGTGGATCAGATATTTGTCAAGTTCTGCTAAAGGCAGCACACCTATCATCCGTGTCAATGTTGACGTAACCGATTCTACAGGCAGCTCAGCATCAATGGCAATTTGTTGACGCAAGGTTAAATCTAAATCTTCGGCGTCAAAGGTGCCAAATACCGGAAAGTGTGCGAAAGGTTCCACTTCCCAAATTTTACGGAGAAATTTTTCATCATTAGTTTTGGGACGTTCTGATGAGTTATTGTCTTCGCTTTGTTTGGATTTTTGTGACTTTTCTATCGGTTCAGTTGGAAGGCAAAAATAGAGCGCAGAGGAAGTTTTCACCAATTTTACCTCACCAACTTCAAATGGGGCGCCCGGATACAAGGACCGAAAAAGTTGTAGAATATCTGCGTCCAGTTTCGGGTTATCAGACACCAGATTAAAACGAGTCTCTAAACTCTTCATAATTTGATGCCGATGCTGGAGCGGAATCGTCCGTATGGACAGTTGCCGATTGAGTTTATCCACTGTTTCTGAGTCTAAGTCAAATGCGCGTTGAAGTTGGATTTTTAAAGATTCTCGTTTGTCCGGGGTCGTTGGCACATCCGGTGTAAAGAGTGTAAAAATTTTGGAACCGGCGGTATCTAAATTTTCGATTTCTGGATGATGCACTAAAGCCGGATAGTGTTCAATGGACAGCAAGACGGCTTCAATAAAAGCAGTATCTAAACTCGCCTCATCACCATAGTGCGTCAGAGTTTGCCGCAAGCGGACACGTGTATCCGCCATCAACGCATCATGATGTGTATAGAACGTTTTAAGCGTCTCGGATAAATCGGTTTTCTGTTCCTTTTTTGCTTTAGTAATTTGCTGCGCAAGCATTTCAAATTTCTTCAAACGTTCTAAAACAGGCTTCCA
>JAGFCB010000108.1 GCA_022394775.1 Candidatus Poribacteria bacterium | reverse complement strand
TGCGATCAATATCAAACGGGCAGGCTTGGCTGCCTAAAGTGGAGCGACAGTCAGACGGTGGACGCTCAGCGAAAACCGCAGTCGCTATGAAGCACAAGCCCCAACCTTTAGGGTGTGGGTACCATTGACAGGCTAAATGAAAGTGGATTCAATACCGCAATATGCTGATTTACAATACATACGCAATACATTTGCAGAGAAAGCGGCTATCGCGGAGATATTTGGTGAAAACAAGAAAATTTGTAATTTTTCCGTTCTGTTGATATACTCTTCACAACACTTTTGAAGCGCATTGTCTAACAATCCCAAGCATTTATGCTTGGGTACAATGGGTTTACCCTTAGCCACAACTCAGAACGGTGGGTTGCGTCCTCCTCTATAATTGCAAATGGGCACCCCTGCTGTGAAAAAGGAGAATATTATGAGAACATTCGTATATGTCTGTGCTATTGCTATATTCATCACAGTGTTGACACCTCAGACATCCGCCCGTGTGCTGGGTAGCAATTTAGAGAACGCGGTGGCTGTCTATTACTTCACGTCCCTCACAAATTTGGGGAACGTGGTTGATCATAGCGGCAATGGATTGCGCGGGGATCTGTTCAATAATGCCCAATTAAGCAGGATTTCGGGGCGAAACTGCCTCGCACTCGAGAGTAATGTCGCTGATTTTCATGCATGGAACGACAATAAACCCCTATCTATATCAAAGGAATTCTCTGTCGTTGCTTGGGTGAAAATCTCTCAGCAACCCCATGATTTTCTCATTGAGATACACGCCTATAAGGGTTCGATTGCCAATACAAGGAATATCCAGATCAGATCTGAAGGCAGCATCACTACCGGTGTTCTCGCAGATGGTCCCATATTTGGCACTTATGCCTATAATCAAAACGAGGCTTCTCATCATGCTGAAAGCACAGGGAGACACATAAACAATGACCGGTGGCAGCACATCGCTTTTGTTATCAATGACACGACGATGAAACTCTATTTGAACGGCATTTGCATTGTCAGTCAACCCGTGACTGGACATGAATCTTTCGCTGGGACGGGTAGTCTTATCGTCATGGGTGAAAATGCGAAAGGGAGTGTTGATAATGTGGGTTTCTTTAAAAATGATTTGACCGACACACACGTTCGGATGATCTATACGCAAGGTCTTGCGAACGTTATGAATATCGCTGCTGTGGATCCCGGTGGTAAAGTTGCCACAACATGGGGTGTCTTGAAGCAGAGATAAACACGAGATACCCTACAAAATAAGCAAGGCTGGCACTCGGAAACATGTCTGAGTCGTTTTGTCTTGCTTATTTGTCAAGAAATATTTCGGTAATAGACGGGAAACCATAAAGGGGCTCCCTCCTATAAACGGGGCGGTTCGTATCGGTTAACCTTGAAGACTCGGGGCGCGGGAATTGAATGTTATTTGTCAGGGGCAGAAGTGTCTTCTGCAGTATTATCCATACGTTTTAGATACTCAATCACTCTTTCTAATATCTTTATATCGTCTTTGAATCGGCTTGGAAGTCTGAAGCGGTAGAGATCCTTCGTCGCGAGTTGACGACTTCAGCGGAGGAGCTGTTGTTTGCCGAGCGTCATTTGAAGCAGGGTGCGGAGCCCGATGAGGCGTTTAGAGAATCTATTGATGACGCGCTACGGTCGTTGTCCGTTTTAGAGAGATGTCTCAAACGGGTGAAAAAGGTGTTTCGCACAGCTAAATAAGGAGACCGCTATGGAGATGATCATCGTTTTGACAATATTCTTTTTGGGTCTTTCCGTGCCAGTTCTCTGTGCGTTGACCGATGCCGACCTTGATAAAATTCGCTTGATAGTCAACGCTTCTGAAAAGCGTATAGCTGGAGCTCCACACAGAGGCACTCCAGAATCAGATTCAGACGCTGACAGCGGAAATAGGATCCCTGAAAAAGCAGCGGCGTGTGCCGTGATAAAAGGGGGTTTCGGTTAATATGAACATGAAAAATAGGACGTTGTTTATTGCGGATAACTTGGATATACCTTGACAGATTGCGTTAGGTAGATAATGATAGGTTCAACACGATAGAGTTTTTTGAAAAGAGTCGTGCCTAAAACTTGATAAATCTATAAAAACCTTGATAAACCTGTTTTTATGTGGTATAATAACATTTATGAAAAACTATAAACCGCCACGAGAAGCAGCGCAGACTCTCGGAATAACAGTAGACCATCTGCGTAGGATGGAACGTGCAGGAGAAATTACCTGCATAAGAACAGGAGGGGGGCATCGGAGATATGATGTCCAAAGTTTTATAGATGCACAAACCGGAACAGATATTACTACTGTTGGATACTGCCGAGTTAGTGGAAAATCGCAATCAGACGATCTTGCGTCCCAAGTCGCTTACTTGCAGAAACACTACCCGGAGGCAGAAATCATCAAAGACTTCGGAAGTGGTATCAACTTCAAACGAAAAGGACTTAGAACCCTATTGGAACGCATCTTGCGAGGCGATAAACTCCGCGTTATTGTTGCCCATCGGGATCGACTCGCCCGTTTCGGCGGAGAAGTCATACAGTTCTTGGTCGAACAAAACGGTGGAGAAGTCGTGGTTCTCAATGAAACTGTTTATAGCCCCGAAGAGGAACTTACTGCCGATCTCCTCGCAATTCTCCATGTCTTTTCCTGTAGAATGTATGGACTCCGGCGATACCGTGACCAAATCAAGGAAGATAGAAATCTTTCCCACAGTGAAACAGAAAGCGATTCTTCGTAGATGGTTTGGCACTTCGAGATATGTCTTCAATACGGCAGTATCCTTGTTGGCGGACAAGGCTACTCCGAGAAACTTCAAGGGACTCGTTCCTGTTGTCTTTAATGAGCTTCCCGATTGGCACACCGAAACGCCGCGGCAGATAAAAGTCGGTGCGGTGATGGATGCCTGCCAAGCTATCGGGAATGCGAAGGTCAAATGCAAAGAAACAGGTGAGTTTCAAAAGGTTTCATTTCGCTGAAAAAAACGTAAGCAGACGCTTTATCTCCGCGCAGATTCACTGAAGAAAAATGGATTCTATGTGCGGTTATTAGGCGAAATGAAGATGGCAGAACCCCTGCCAGCGAAACCTCAAGGAAAAGGTAAGGTGTCAGAACGTGATACGGATGCAGAGGTCAAGGATTCTCAACTGATTTTTGAAAACGGACGCTATTTTCTATGCGTGCCTTATGTTGAGAAGAAAAAGACGCGAGAACCAAGCGGTAGAATCGTAGCCCTTGATCCAGGTGTCCGTGATTTCATGACGTTTTTCTCTGAAGATTGCTTCGGTTGGTTAGGTATGCAGTGTATCAACCGTATTCAAAGGCTTTGTCAACACTGCGATAATCTCTACTCACGCGCGACGCGAGAGCAACGCCCGCTACGGCGTGCTTTGCGTAAAGCTGCGAATAAAATCAAAGTCAAAATCCGTAATCTGATCGATGAACTTCATAAGAAAGTCGCACACTTCCTTGTAACGAACTTTGACATCATTTTGCTTCCGACTTTTGAGACGAAACAGATGACGAAGCGAGGTGCCAGGAAATTACGCACGAAGTCAGTTCGTCAGATGCTAACGCTCTCACACTATAGATTCAAAACCTTTCTGAAACAGAAGGCTTCGGCATATGGTGTGCAAGTCATAGATGTTTGTGAGGCGTATACTTCAAAAACGGTGTCTTGGACGGGTGAACTCATCAGGAACCTTGGGGGTTCAAAAGTTATCAAGTCATCGGAAGGTCATCGTATGGATAGGGATTTGAACGGCGCACGTGGGATATTCATTAAGACTGTCGCCCGTGCTTTGTGAGTTCCACCATACCACGTGTTTCCTTGTGGTATGTAGTTCGTGTGTAATTTCTGGCTATCGTGGTCAGACGACACTGATTACGCACAGGATAAGGACACGACGGTGTTCGTAAAAGGGGGTAGGATCCCTCTAAAAATCTATTGCTTTCATAGATATACATGGAATAATATAGGTTTTTAGGAACAGGTATCTAATGACATTCGAAATAATAAATAGTAACGTTTTAACAACACGCGCAATAAAAAAAGAAAGTATAGACCTGATTGTTACCTCTCCACCGTATAACGTTGATATTGCGTATAACTCCAATGATGATGATCTTTCTTATGAAGATTATCTCACTTTCACTAAGAAATGGTTATCGCGTTGTTTTCGATGGTTGAAATCAGATGGTCGTTTTTGCCTTAATATCCCGTTAGACAAAAATAAAGGCGGCCAACGTCCCGTCGGCGCGGATATAACGAAAATTGCGACAGATATTGGTTTTCAATACCATTCTACAATCGTTTGGAATGAAGGTAATATTTCAAGGCGTACTGCCTGGGGGTCATGGTTGAAGGCATCTGCTCCGTATGTAATTGCCCCTGTAGAGTTGATAGTTGTCCTCTACAAAGAAGAGTGGAAAAAGACAAGCGGCAGCGGTATATCAGATATTCAGAAAGATGAATTCCTTGAATGGACGAACGGATTATGGACATTTACAGGCGAAAAAAAGAGTCGTGTCGGACACCCGGCACCATTTCCTATTGAGTTACCGAGACGTTGTATAAAATTATTGAGTTATATAGATGATGTCGTGCTGGATCCATTCATGGGGAGTGGCACAACTTTATTAGCCGCTTCCGAGAACCACCGCAACTCCATCGGTATTGAAATTGACGCGGATTACTGCCAACTGGCAAAAGAAAGGTTGCGTCAAATGTCTCTTTTTTTAGAAAGGGATAACCCTTCATGAAAAAACAACGCCCCCGTGGCATGATAATTAATCTCATCAAAGAGTTCTTTATATCTCACCCGAATGAAGAATTTGAACACGCGCCCGTAGTTGATTGGGTGACAGAGCAAGTCGTAAAATCAGGATACGAAACGCCACGCGATATTTGGCGATCCATAAGGTTGCTGCATGAGAGAGGTCTCCTTGTAAAAGTTGATGAAGGGATATACAAATACGACCCAGACTACGAACATGAATCGGATTTACAGGAGTTTCCCGAAACTATAAAACAGGAAATCCTAAAACGTGACAGGTATCGTTGCGTCATCTGTGGACTTGGTGAAGAAGAGGGGGTAAAACTTCATGTGGACCATAAAAGACCTAAATCAAAAGGTGGGGACAATTCCCTTGAGAACGGACAAACACTTTGCAGTCAGCATAATATACTCAAGAAAAATTACGGACAGACAACAGCGGGTAAGAAGTATTTTATAGAAATTTATGCGTCTGCTGTGAGAAACAAGGATGAGAAAATGATTGCTTTTTGCGAATCGGTTTTTGATGCTTATGATGAACACGGATACAACGGACATATCAAACGTCCAGACGGGGAGCCGTAGACCCATGCGAGCATTCGCGGACCATATTCTGCCGCGTTCACAGGGCGGCACGGATCATCCGAAGAACCTGCAGTTATTGTGTCAAGCGTGTAACTCAACGAAGGGTCAAGGGACGCAAGAAGAACTCATAGAGCGGTTGAAAGCACAGGGGATAGGGACAGATTGAGCGGTAGCGTCTATCGCGCCCCTATAATCCTAAAGGGGTTCCATCGTTTTTTTTCATTTTTCTGTTCCTCTACGGGTGGCATGAGTGCGAGTTTTTCTTGTTTCTCGGCAGAGAGCAAATCTAAGAGCTTCGCCTTCTCGTCAATGAGTGCCGTCTCGCGTTGGTTTGAGAGTGCGAGTTGCTTCTGTAGATCGGCGACTTGGTTTTCGAGTAAAGCGATGATTTTCTGACTGTCATGTTCTGCCATTGGGGTGTCAGGTGGGTGTGTCAAAGGATAGACACGTTGTAGTTCTGCGGTGTCGATACGGCGGTGTCCTTTTGCGTCTTTCTCTGATGAGACCTTGCCAGACTTGATGTCTCTGCGGATGGTGGATTCCGAAACGCCGGTGAGTGCGACGGCTTCTGATACGG
>JAGFCB010000006.1 GCA_022394775.1 Candidatus Poribacteria bacterium | reverse complement strand
AGTGGACCGCCAGCATCTTGTCCCGGCGTTCCTTGATCCTCGTCGTCTCCATAGTAGCTGGGCTGTCCCGTGATGAGGGGCGTTGCGGATGCGAGTACCCATCCGTTAGCATCTGTGCCCATCATCATCATACCAGCGGCATCCATTTCACGGCGGATAATGGAGCTGCGTCCATCCATTGGGAGTTCCCACTCTTCATGGAGGTTTCCAGCAATGTCTCCGAAGTCAGCGATAGCCCCTGTTTGTGGCGGGACTAACGTGATTCTGAAGCCGTTGTAGCTCAACAGTTGGTAGCGACGGGTCTGTCCGAGCTGCGCTCCGACATCAACGACTCGGTCAGCACGGATGTTATCAGAGGAGCGTTGTGCGCCCCATGCGACGACCAATGCGGACTGCCCTTGACCGAGGTTGCCTTCGTGTGCGGAGACATCGAGGGTAACACCACTGAGGCTGACCGTGATAGCGTTTCCGCCCCCGAGGACATCTGCATCAATGGCATTGTCAATCACCATTTCCCAGCCTTCGAGACTGACTTCGCCCGTAGCGACGCTTGTGAGTTCGATCCACTGCGGGAGTCTCCCACTATCGGTATCCACCATGATTTCAGTAATCTGGATGTCGTCGCCCATCGCAACGTCAACGGGTGTCGGTTCGGAGTCGGGTTCAGGTGTGGGTGCCGGATAGTTAATCGGCATCGCACCGGGTGAACCCACGCGTCCTAGGGCATCTGCCTTGAAGTTCACGCTGGGTCTCTCAGAGGACGCCCAGCTGCTTGCCATCGTGCCATCTTTAGCCATACCAGCGGCATCAATAGAGCGCTGCATGGAAACAATGTCAGTCGTCCCAGCGAATTGTACCTGATCTCCACCGGTAGCCGCCATGGATCTACCGCTTTGCCCGGTGCCTGCAATGTTCCAGTTCCGAGTGCTCAACCGGTCTGCGATCTTACTATCCGCAGCCGTCATATCCGGCAATGTCTCGTTGGCTTCATAGAACATCAACTTATAATCTTTGGTCTTGATCTGCGCACCGGAGGTATTGCGAATCTCAATCCATTGGTTGTGCTCAGGATTCGCTAAGGACGCATCTGTCCCCCACATAACTTCACTGATGACCGCACCTGTGCCGTCTTCGGTAATCAGGTCAATCGTCCCATCATTTATGAGGAAGGTTTCTAAATCCCGGAGACCGCCGAGAACGACGTTGTATAACTGTGCGCGCGCACTTCGACCACTACCAGCGAGATTGTCGTCTTTAGCATCACCCGGGTGCATAATACCAGTGCTACTTGATTTATCTGCGTCGTTGTCACCCGATCCATCATCACTGGCGACAACCAAGTACCCATCCATCGGGATGATCGTGTCGTTAGCGATACCTACCGAGGTGCCTGGTTTGGCTGTCGCTTTATCAACGTCAGTTAAATCTACGCTGACCTCTATTTTCTCTGTTCCAGCAGTGAGATCATCAGGAACTTTTTTAGTAGTAATAATAGTAGTATCAACAATGGTTAGGTTATGCACATACTTATTTGTAGGGTTAAGAGCCTGGTCTTCAAAATCGCTAACCCATACAATCACTTTATCCTTCTTGAAATCTGGCGTGATTGTCACCTTATAGACATGAAATTTTCCGTCTCTACCAGTCGCGCTAGCTTGGCCCTCCCTCTCCCCGAGATCGCCAGGCTCCATAGTTCCACCGTCAACAACTGCCCCAATACTCCCATTTTTGATTCCGAGATTACCTGCGTTGAATTCTTTCGGTGTTTCACTGAGTGTGATCTTCAGATCAAAGGGACCAGAGACCTTTGCCGCTGTAAATCCAGATGCGGGCGCAAGTCTCTCTATCATAACAGGCATCGGAACTCCTTTATCTGCGCCTACATATTTAAACTTCAACATAGCACCTGAGCTGTCCGCATCACCTGTAGTAGCAGATGTGAATTTACCAGGTACCAGGAAGATAGTTACTTCTGTGTCAGCGATATTAGGGATTTCGGCTAGTTCTATCTTCAACCGCTTGTTGCCTTCGCTTGCTGCAACAGTGGTACCAGCTGGGATAACTCCACCTATCACCTCAAAAAGTCCATCTGCATTTTCAGGCACTACGATCGGCTCCTCAAAGTCAAGCCTTATCTTAGCGATCTTAGCGTCGGGACCCCCTATCACTTGGATACCATCCGCGGAGCTGATATCTGTTGGATCGCCATCACCATCACCATTGGCATCATCAATACGAATTGTGACCTTGTTCGCCAATGCTGCCGGTGCTGCAATCAAAAGACCGACTAACATTAAAGTTAAGAAGGAAAATGTCCATTTATTAGACATCATTCGTTTCATCTCCTTGTTCTTATGGAATAAAATTTTCAAACTTAGACCTAAAACCTCACGGAAGCGAAAAGATGAAAAGTGAATCTTTTTCAAGTCTGACCTCCGCTTACGTACAAAATAAGAACGGATCCAGGGATTAATAAATCCGTATCTTGATTTGAACTTAACCTTTTCGCACAAAATGTTAAATTGGCGGACTCGTGTGGTTGGTGTGTTCAGGATTGTAGTAGGTGGGTGTGTATTGGGATGGGTGTGTGTTTTGAGGGGTTGGGTGTCAGTGCGAGTGGTGTCTGAGAGGTCTTGGGATAGCGGGTGTTTGGGAAAACGATTTGATTTTTTCTTCTATGGGTGTTATACTATTGGCAAAAAGTTCATGGTGTGCCTTCTGGGGGTGGGTGGGTGTTCAAAGAGGCGGAGGAATGTCTATAAAACCCGAGCTTGAGGAGCTGTCGAAGATTTCGAGCCATCAGTTCCCCGATGGGAGTGCGAAATGGTTGCTGCGTCAGCGCGAAAACCTCAAGTCCCTCCTGAAAATGGTTGCTGGTCAGTTTGCCGATGCGCTTGACTTTGCGCGTGTCACGCAAGTCAATAGGAGTTTCATCTCCGAAGAACTGCGGACGCAAGAATCGGATATGATCTTCCGTATCCCGTTTCGGGATCCCACGGGGGCGTGTGAGGAAGTGACGGTCTATCTGCTCATAGAACACCAATCCACGGTGGATCCGTCTATGGGGTTGCGGGTGCTCTCTTATATGACACATATCTGGATGGAAGAGCGACGGCAGTGGCAGGAAGAGAAACGCCCCCGCAGCGAATGGCGGTTGACGCCGATTGTGCCGATCGTGTTTTACACCGGGACGGGAGAATGGAGGTCTCCGATGTCTGTGGAGGCTCTCATGGACATCCCCGAAGTCCTCAACCGGTTCGTCCCGACTTTTGACACGCTCCTGTTGGACGTCAACGCAACCGACCCGGCGCACCTCACACAGACAGGGGACCCCCTCGGCTGGTTATTGACGATCTTGCGACATGAGAAATCCGAGATGCCCGTGATGCGGCAAGCCCTCCTTGACATTTTACAAGGACTTGCCGACTTGCGGAGCGACACCCCAGATGCGTATAACCGGGTGGTTTCGTATCTCTTTCTCTTCATCCTACACCGCAGAGACGCAGAAGACCACGAGGACTTACTTCGTATTCTCGTAGAAGACCATACACACAATAGGGAGATTGTAGACATGGCTGAATCCATTATTCAAATCAGCGAACAACGCGGGGAACAACGCGGGGAACAACGCGGCTTCGAACGAGGTGCGCGTCAAACAAGTATTGAAAGCACCTTATTGATCCTCACGGAACGCTTCCCAAGCGCAGAGGTCAACGCCCTGAAACCCGCCCTCGAATCCATTGCGGACCTCAACCGGCTCAAGCAGTTGAACCTTGCTGCTTCGATCGCTACAAGTTTTCGGGCCTTCCGAGAACAGTTAGACGCATAACCGACCCCCTATCCCCTGACGAAGCCGTAATGAAAAACAGGCGCGGTGTAAAAACCGCGCTTGTCTTTATCGAGGCAACCACTGCGAACGCCTATCTGGGAACTGATGGTTCCCCACCTTCAAGAACTCTCCAAACCTTTTTGATCATCCTTGCTGCACTTTACCCGTCAACCTTAATACTGCACGTCCAAACAACCTCCACGCTGAAAACCGTGCCTGTTCTTTCTTTTGTGACATCTAAATTTTTATATCGTTTGCACAACAATTTCACCCAGAACCTTGGATTTTTCCCTCAGAAAAGTGCTGTGGGCCCAATTGTTGTTTAAACGTTTTAATTGTTTTAATTCTTAATTGTTTTAAGGGGGCGATCCACCCACGTCACACCTGAATTCCTGAGTTAAAAGGTGTAGGTTTATAGGGTTAAAGGTGAGAGTTTATGGGGAACCCCTGTGAACACTGCTTATAGCCAACGACGAAACGGTGGAAATATGGGTTAAAGGTGTAGGTTTATGGGGAAAAAGGTGGAAATGATATTGACTAAAATACACTTTTATGATAGCATATACACAAATGTTCAAAGGAGGGAAACAGATGCTTTTAGCTGAAATCAAAGAAGTCATCAAAGCGAGTCCTGCCATCCAGATAGAGAGCAAGATTACACATTTACAGAGAAGAGCATGGAATGTGTTGCTCGCAAATGCTTACGACGAACTGCCAACCGCAGAGGTCCACCGGGTCAATGTTGTGGAGTTAGCAACGAGACTTGGATTCAATTCTAAGAAACTTGACTACCTCAAGGAGACCTTGGAGGCACTCGTCGATTGCAAAGTCAAGTGGAACCTTCTCAACAAAGACAAGCAAGAGAAATGGGGGGTGGCGAGCCTCCTGTCAGAGGTAGAAATAGAAAATGGCATCTGCACCTATGCCTTCACACCCTATCTCCGCTATAAACTCTATAATCCCCGCATTTATGCCCGGCTCAATCTGCAGATGCAGGACCGGTTCACCAGTCGCTACGCCCTCATCCTCTGGGAGGTGTGTTTCGACTATTTCGACATTGCCCGCAAGGCAGGCGAAACGCCCTTTATTCCGCTCGAAACTTTCAGAGAACTCGTAGGGCTTGAAAAGGAGAAATACCAAACATTTAAGGAACTTAATCGAAATGTGATCAAACCCGCCATCAAGGAAATCAACGAATTGACCGGTTACTTCGTCGAAGTCGAACACAGACGGCTCGGGCGGAAGATAGGCGAATTGAAGTTTAGAATCACCAAACCCAAACAACTTTCCAGCGACGCGCCCGCGCCAGAGACAGTCTTCGCCGATACCTACGATCTGCCTGAAATCGCTCGGGAGTTAGTCGAAGCCGGTGTTTCCCGGAAGGAGGCACTCCGGATCGCATCACAAGAATGGGACGTAGTGGATGCCGATACACTGCCGGAGGCCGAGAAACTTGATTTTGCCGTGTATGTTGCCGAGAAAATTCAGCTCGCCGCGTATGCCAGAAACGTTTCAAACCCCGGCGGCTTCATCATACAAGCCATCCGTGAGAACTATCGCGACCCGTTGTTAGCAGAAGAACTTCATGAAAAGAAACTCGAGGAACACAAAGCCATGCTTGAAGTGCTGAAAGCCGATTTCAGCGAGAAAAAGAGTGCTCTTCTCCAGCAAGCCGTGCGTGAGAATCCTGTCCTCCTTGAGCAAGCCGCTGCGAAAATCACCTCACGCTTTGCGCGCGCACGCTTGGAAACATACGCTTCGGTCGCCGATGCTTACAAAGTTGGGGGTATGGTGACCAGCGAGATTAACTACATCCTCGCCGAAGAGTTTTGTCAGGACCTCCTCGCCCCTGTCCTTCAACAGTATGAAGATGAAAAAGCACGCATCCAACAGAAATACCCTACAGTGCCGAAAAGCGAATGAAAGACTACACCGCGCAAGAAGTCAGAGCCTTCGAAAAGCAATTCTGAACACCCGAGACGACAGACGCGAGATTGACCCATTCAACGAAACCTCGAGGCTTCGTTAATTAACGAAGCCTACACACAAAACGGATATTTTCAAGAGATACCGATACCCCCGCAGGATTCCACCGCAAAGACGCGTCATGGATTGACGGTTCGCTGTTGTTTAAGCGTTTCGATTTCTTGGGTAAGAGACGCTATTTTTTCTTCTTGGTCGCGTATCAGTTGTTCAATTACCCTCCTATCTTCAGGAGCGAGCTCCCTAATATCTTTTTTCTCCTGTGTGCTGTCTTTTACGCTCCGCCAGCCTATCATGATGGTCAATACCACTAACGGAATACCTATGAGTGCCATCAGTCCGACTATAAGAGTGGTAACGAGCGAAAGTCTTTTCTCAACGCTCTCATTTTTGGTATTGATATACTCTTTTATATCCTTCTCGAAACTCTCCCTGTCCGCGCTGACTTCCTCTTTGACAATCAGACGAATTTTATTCAAGTCTGCCTCTGTCAACTCGGCAAGCGTCGGGATTGCAATAGCACAGAACAGTATCGAAAAAAGAAAAATCGTTTTCATCGGAAATCTCACGTTATCACGCAGTTAACCCCTAATCAGTGGGTAGGCAGACACGCCACCGGGGTCCCCACCCGTTACTGGGAAGGGGGCGGTGACGCTGATTATGTCTGCCCAACGTGATATAGATAGTATAGCGGTTTATGGGCTTTCTGTCAAGGAAAGAATGTGGAAAGTTTCAATCTAAAGAGGCGCAGCCCTACCAATCAAGCTTGATAAGGAAGGTTAGGGGGGTATGCCTAGCCAAAGGTTAGTTAGGAGTAGAGACCAATTAGGGATTCGTTGGTGGGATTGGTAGGATGCCCATTGGAAAGTTTGTGGGACACATTTGCAAACAAAATAGGGTAATGCCGCGAAGCAGTACCCTATTTTGCGGTTAAGGTTAGTTCAAACAAATTTTATCC
>JAGFCB010000238.1 GCA_022394775.1 Candidatus Poribacteria bacterium | reverse complement strand
TAAAGCTACAGCACGATACGGAAAAGAAACAGATACTGGCGGAACACTTGAGTGTAATGAATGCCACAGGTAAAAGCGTGGGTTCGTAAAACGCACTCTCAAAAATAAAGAGTCAACTTAAAACGACAGCACTTCGTTTTGAAACGACAGCACTTCGTTTTCGGTTGAGAGGGCTGCTTGGGTCCCTCTGTGGAGCAGACGTAAGACGTTTCTTCGGAAACGCGAACTGCGACGAAGCACAAGCCCAATCCTCATAGGTTTGGGTGCCTTGACTTGTCACCGCTAACCCTCTACCGATCGCCTATATCCGGTGCTAAAGCAAAAGATCGGAAATTCCGTTTATACCCCTCAACACCATCTTGGAGATATGTTAACTCATTTCCGCTTTCTGTGTCAAGATGTAAATCTTGGAGTTTACCTTTCACAGCAATGGTATCCATCAAGACACGCATCAACCGGCAAACTGACCGAATATCCCGTTTCGGGAGGGTTAAGGTCGCGTTGGGTACGCCGTTCTCGCTAAAATCCAAGGCGGTGCCGCGGTAGGAGGCAGTCTGCATGTGCGTCATAGATAACCCTTCAATGTCAGTTAACTTACTGTCCATTTTAGTGTCTTTCGGTAGTATTAAATCCTGACCAAGTTCCTCCCAATGGATAAATAAGACGATTTTATCCCTCGGTCCAGAGATGATACCGTTGAGAATCGAATGATTACTCGTAGGGCCTTTGGCATTTATCACGTTTGGACCCGTGCCACGCTCTTGAACAGATTCCGTACACAACTGCACAAACCATTCACCGAGACAATTATTATCGGCATAGTTATAGAAAACTATCGAACCTTTACCCGCACCCGCCTCAGCGAGATGAATCCATCGTGCGAGTTGATAGGCGACGTTGTCCTGATGTTCAGACGAGAGGTAAAAATCTTTGTGTGCTTGTTTGACCCCTTCCAGTGCAGCGCGGATGCGGGTCTCAGGGGTCTCGTCTCTTCCTGCTGTCATAGCGAGAAACAATAGACCGACTGGAGAAAAGGCTGAAAATCGTCCGCCGACACCATCAGGAACAGGGAGTAGTGTGCCGCCGTAGAAGGCGGATTGTTCATGCATTCGGAACAGGACACTGTCAGCGGTAAGTCCAGTTGTCGCGAGTACCTGTCGCTGCCAGTTTCCATCACCAAGTGTTTCGCGGATAATCATTAGCGTCGCCATTGTTTCGGTTGTCGTACCGGATTTGCTAATGACATTAAAGAGCGTTTTCTGTAGCAGATTCCGTGCTTTGAGCATCTCAAGCAAACCTATGAGTTTGCGTGGATCAAAGGTATCCCCCGTGAAATAGACTTCTGGTGCCCCGCCACGCTGTTCAACCGATAGCAGGTTATGATACGGATGATTGAAAGAATCGTGAAAGACGCGTGCGCTTAGATCAGAACCGCCTATACCAATGATGACCAAGACCGAAAACGCTTCACGTGCGCGCGTAGCTAACGCTATGACCTTATCAATATCCTCGTTTTGGAGATGGCTGCGGGTCCACGCGCGAAGTTCGTCTTCTAATTCTGCAAGGGGTGCCGATGTCTCTTTTTCAAATAAGGCGTGAATTTTTTGCAGATCAACATCAACCGTCTGTTGTGCCGCGTGTTCGGTAAAGTCTAAAGTCGTGTTATCAATTGAGAGATTAAGTTTTCTATCCAACAAAAAACCTCTTTCCGCTAAATTCTTCCATATTTGTCCGAAAGACGAACGATATCCTCTTCATCAAAGTGTCCGAACGAAATTTCAAGGATCCGATAGTCTTTGGATTCACCGATGAGTTGATGCTTCGCGCCTTGTGGAATAAACACAGGTTCCATCGGTTTAGGACGCTGAACCTTGCCATCAAGTTTCAAGCAGGCACCCTCATCAAGCGGAATCCACAACTCACTCCGTTGATGGTGGTACTGATAACTCACCTGCTCACCTGCACGGATTTCTAAGATCTTGACAGTGACAGGTTGGTTGAGTACATATTGTATGAACCCACCCCAAGGTTTCTCGACTGTCGTTATCTCTTGAAGTTCTTTCGGGGACAATTGCACGATCTACGCTCCGCTCTACGGCACCTATTCATCAGAAAATGCTTACCAAAATATGATAGATAGTGTATCATATCAATTAGCTGGTAGTCAACCAAAACTGGAGTATTTAGTTATCAGTTGTCAGTAATAACGGTTGTTAGTTATCAAAATCAGGATTTGATAGATCGCCAACTGTCCTTTATGGGATTACCGACTATTTTAAACCTCATACAAGAAACCGAATGGTTCTGAGGCATACTCTAATCCTGCGAGAAAACCCAATTGCTTAAAAATGCGATTTCTACACTCATTAAGAATAGTATTGCGGAAAAGGTGTTTCCGGGAGCTGTCGCCTATGTTCTTACCAACGAAAAAGTGCTTTACCACGAAGCGTTCGGCTTCCGATCTATAAAGCCGAAACGATTGCCTATGTTCCGCACGACGCTATTTGACTTGGCATCACTCACAAAGCCAATTGTCATCGGGACGCTTTGTATGCAGCTCGTTGAGAAAGGTGAACTCTTTCTTGATACACCCGCTGAGGAATACTTGCCAGCATTTAAACAGAAAAACGTAACGCTGACCCATCTGCTGACACATACTTCAGGACTTCCTGCATGGATACCGCTCTATCTACGGGCAGGATCACGCAAGAATGTTATTCCTTATCTCAGCGAGGTGGAATTGGAATCTCATCCCGGAGAAAAGGCGGTGTATAGTTGCTTAGGATACATCGTGTTAGGGGCGTTGCTTGAGGCTGTAACGAAACAACCGCTTGATCGATTGGCGCGAGAAAGGATTTTCGCGCCGCTTGGCATGGAATGGACAGGATACAACCCACCACAAGCATGGCATGAGAACTGCGCGGCAACTGAGGATTCCAATAGTTTTGAGCGCCGGATGGTGAACTATGAACGCTATGACTGGCGAGAGGGTGTAATTATCGGGCAGGTTCACGACGAAAACGCGCATTTTCTCGGTGGTGTTTCAGGTAATGCAGGGCTCTTCGCGACATCAACAGACCTCGGAAAGTTTTGCAGGGCATTAATGGACAACGGCAGTATCCTATTACGTCCGGAAAGTCTCGACACGATGCGCCAAGTTACCTCAGCAGAAGGTGAACGCCGCTGTATGGGTTGGGCAGTGACAGACGATGGGTGTCTTTATCACACCGGATTCACTGGTACTTCAATACGTATCTGCGTAAAAAGAAAAATCGCGGCTATCCTGCTGACGAATCGGGTACATCCGGATGCTGATCGGCGCGGTATTATTGAATTTCGGAAGATGTTCCATGAAATGGTTTTCAGTTTGCCTCGCAGTGAGAGTCGTCAGTCATCAGTTAGTGTGCTGTAGCGTTCAGATACACTGTGTTACCCACAACAAAGTAACTGAAAACCGTTAACCTATAACCATCAAGACTTACGCATTTTCCATAATAACTTACCTATCACGCACTGCAGGGTTTGAAAAACTGCAGGCGGGGTTTAAAACCCCGCCTGCAAGGGGCTGCGTAAGTCCTAACCATAAAAAACGAAAAGATGGATGTTCCAGCAAGATCACAACAAACAGAATTAGGATTGAGCACCTTGCTCAGAGAGAAGAGCGATTGGATTCGCGGGAAATCAATTGGACTCATTACGAACCATACAGGGGTTGATGCCACTTTACGAAGCAACTATCGACTTCTCGCCGAAGCATCGGCGTGTCAACTTTCTGCAGTTTTTTCGCCAGAGCATGGACTCTGGGGTGCGGTACAAGATGGTATTGCTGTCAAAAGTGTTGACACGCCTGATGAAAATCCATTAAGCGTGCCAATTTTCAGCCTATATGGACAATCAATGCGTCCGACAGAAGCGCAACTTGAAGGTATAGACGTACTCATCTATGATATGCAGGATGTCGGTGCCCGTTACTATACCTACATTTCGACGATGCTGTATGGCATGGAAGCAGCCAACGATTCCGATATTGCGTTTATTGTTGCGGATCGACCGAATCCAATTGCGTGCGCGACTATAGCGGGGCCTGTGTTGGAAAGTGGATTTGAATCGTTTGTTGGGATACATAAGATCCCGATGCGTTATGGGTTGACAATCGGTGAATTAGCGATGTTGTTGAAGGCAGAACGCGTCCCTTCATGTCAACTAAAGGTAGCATGGATGCAGGGATACAAACGAGAGATGTGGTTCGATGACACAGGTTTACAATGGGTGCCACCGTCGCCAAACATGCCGACACTCACAACAGCCATTCTCTATCCGGGTTTGTGCCTATTTGAAGGCACAAACGTGAGTGAAGGACGTGGTACGACCAAACCATTTGAATACGTAGGCGCGCCTTGGTGCGATGGTGAAAAGTGTGCTGAACTTCTTAATGACTGTCAATTGCCTGGGGTTCGGTTCCGTCCTATCGTTTTCACACCTGCACCAGTGGCGGAAACTACAAAGCACGCGAAACATGCCTGTGGTGGTGTTGCGATCCACATTACCGACAGAGAACGTTTCTGCCCGATAGAGACAGCCCTCCAGATGCTGTCCATCCTAACCACCGAATACAGAGACGATTTTGAATTTTTACCTGCCCATTTTGATAGGTTAGCAGGAAATAACTGGCTCCGAGATGCCTTATCAAATGGAGAGTCAGTAGATGCAATTCAAGCACGGTGGACCCAAGCACTTCAGACCTGGTGCGATACCGCATCGCAGTATCACACCTATACTTAGAGGACGTAGATGAAAGAGTTCTATGAACTACTCACGAAAGATAAAAAACAGATCATCGGTTTAATGTCTGGCACCTCTGTTGATGGCATTGATGCTGCTATCGTTGAAATTACCGGACACGGTTTGGAAACGGAAGTAGACCTCATCGCGTTTGAGACCTTCCCTTTCCCGTCCGGTGTGCCACACCGCATTCTCGCGCTTTGCCAACCTGATACCGGTCATGTTGATAATATCTGCGAGATGAATTTCTATATCGGACATCTCTTCGCGGAGGCTGCCAAACATGTTTTAGAAAAAAGTGGAATGCGTGCCAACGATATTGACCTCATCAGTTCACACGGTCAAACGATTCACCATCTGCCGAAAGACGCGAATACCGATTGCAATACCTCTCGTTATCCTTCAACGTTGCAAATCGGTGAACCTGCGGTTATCGCACACGAAACGGGGATTCCGACGATAGCGGATTTTCGCGTCGCAGATATGGCAGCCGGTGGTCAAGGCGCGCCCTTGGTTTCATACCCGGACTATCTGCTATTTCACAACAGTGAAAAAACAGTCGGACTCTTGAACATTGGTGGAATCTCGAATCTTACGGTGCTGCCTGTCAACGGAGCGTTTGATTCTGTTTGTGCTGCGGACACGGGTCCCGGCAACATGTGTATTGATGCTGTTGTATCGGAAATCACGGAAGGGGGGGAACACTACGATAAAGACGGCGTGCGCGCCGCGCAAGGGACCGCTCACCATCCGCTCATCAACGAATGGTTAAAGCACCCGTTTTTTCATCTATCCCCCCCGAAAACCACTGGACGTGAGATGTTTGGACACACTTATGCGATGGAATGTTTGGCGGCTTGTCGTGAACACAAACTTTCAGATAACGACTGCATCGCAACGCTGACTGAGTTGACAGTCCAAACGATTGCTGACTACATCGCGCGATTTATAACAGGACAGAACCCGATAGATACGCTTTATGTCAGTGGCGGTGGTGTCCACAATCAGACAATCATGCGACGGCTTAGCGAACTCTTAGCCAATACAGCGGTTGAACCTGTGGACAACTCCGGTATTTCGGCGGATGCAAAAGAGGCAATTGCGTTCGCGATCTTGGCGAATGAGACCCTCCACGGAAACGCAGGGAATTTGCCTTCCGCAACGGGCGCGTCCGTCCGAAAAATTCTGGGTAAATTCGTGTGTCCGTGATTTAATAACCTTCAGCCATTAGCAGCCAACAAAGATAGTTGGCGGAAACTATAAATGGTCTTTGTAATCCTCCCTATACTTTAAACAATTTTCGGATCACGCTAAATTTCAGGAAGAATATTATGTGTGAGGTTCCTTGTATCAAACCGATTGCGTCATCCAGCAAAGATAGGTTTCTATCAGCACCCTGGGAAACTATCGTCGTTTCTATGGTGACTATAGCACTTTTGATGTTAGGCGGTGCTGAGATAACGCCAGTGAAATCTGAGAATCCGACCCGAAAGGAGAAGCCCACTATGGAACCAGTTTCCGCTCCAGATATGTCTCATATCACGATTGATTTAGCCATCAAGAGGGGTGTCCACAGTGTCGCGTTCAGTCCTGACGGTTCAATCGTCGCAAGTGACAGGGATAACACCGTCCGACTCTCGGATGCCGTCACAGGACAGGAAATAGAGATGGAGAAAAATTTCTGGATGGCTTTTCAGGGAAACTTCACTGCGGATATCAACAGCGTCGCGTTCAGTCCGGATGGACAAATGATCGCAGGGGGTATCAATGCAAGTGAAGTTATTTGCCTTTGGGATGCCACCACCGGTGGGCAACTCAGATCAATGCAGGAAAATGCCCCGAATGCTTTGCATTGGGTCAATACCGTAGCATTCAGCCCTGATAGCAAAATACTTGCAAGCGGGAGTGAGGACGGCAATCTCTATCTATGGGACGTAGAGACAGGAAAGAAGTTGAAAACCCTTACAGAGGCTACCGAGAATATCTTCAGTGTCGCTTTCAGTAGCGACGGAAAAACGTTAGCGAGTGGCAATGCAGGAAACACGATCCGTTTGTGGGATATTGCCACAGGTGAGAAACTGCAAACCTTGACTGGACACACGAATTGGGTTTTCAGCGTCGCGTTCAGTCCGGACGGACAGACCCTCGCAAGCGGGAGTTGGGACCACACTATCCGATTCTGGGATACAAACACAGGGCAACAACTGAAAACTTTCGTTGGACATACGCTTACGGTGTGGAGTGTGGCGTTCAGTCCAGATGGATTAACACTCGCAAGTGGGAGTCACGATAAGACGATCCGACTCTGGAATATTGCCACAGGTGCGAAAATCACGACCTTCACAGGGCACACAGCCCCCGTCAAGAGTGTTGCCTTCAGTCCAAACGGTGTAACGCTCGCAAGTGGGAGTACAGATGGCACAGTCCGACTCTGGGACCTCACATCTCCAGTACTCCTGCGAAAAGACGAAGAGGAATAGAAGAGGGGGTGGGAAGGCGGAAAGGCTGGGGGACCCGCCCTTCCATGCTTCCATGTTTCCATTCCTGCGCCTTTTGCAGAATTATGCACCCGCTTCACTCTTAAACAGCGTCACCAGATATGAAAGTACATTGCGAAAACTCCCCTTTTTTGGAGGCGATCCATGAAAAACGACGATGTTGAACTCATCCAACGTGTCCTTGCCGGTGATGACGATGCCTTTTCCGTGCTTGTGAGAAAATACCAGAAGCAGGTGCACGCACTCGCTTGGCGGAAAATCGGAGACTTCCACATCGCTGAAGAGATTACACAGGATACTTTTCTGAAGGCATACAAGAAACTCTCGACCCTCAAAGAGCCGCAACGTTTTGACAGTTGGCTGTATGTCATCGCAGCGAATCGCTGTAGTTCTTGGCTCCGTAAGAAGCGGGTGTGGACGCAGCCTTTGGAGCAATTGGAAGACACGGACGATGAGCAGTTACAAAAAGAGAGGTACTCAGCGTTCGTCGCTGTAGAAAACGAGCGCACAACTGCAGAAGCGCAACGTGATGTCGTCAAGCAATTGCTGGCGAAACTCCAAGACAGTGAACGCACCATCATGACACTGCACTACTTCGGTGAGATGACGTGCACAGAGATTGGTGCGTTTTTAGGTGTATCGAAAAACACGATTAAGAGTCGCCTCCGCCGCGCACAGCAGCGTCTAAGAAAAGAAGAGCCGATGATTAGATCGGCTTTAGACAACTTCAAAATCACGCCCAATCTTACCGAGAATATTATGCAAGAGATTGCACGCATTAAACCCGCCGCGCCCTCTGGTGGTAAACCCTTCATGCCGTGGGCAGTCGCAGCTTCCACGGTTGCTATGGTGTTACTAATGTTCGGCATTGGAAATCAACAACATGCAATCCGTTTCCAGCAACCCTATAGCCTTGATGCCGCATCGGAGATGTCAATCGAAATTATTGACGCACCACTTGTTCTAAATCGCACTTCAAAACCGGATGTTCGGACGCAGATAGGAAGCACCAACACGCCGGGCAAAAGCAATAGATCCGAACAACCACCTAAGGATACTCAAGCGTTTGTCCCAAAAGCACACGCTGATGAACTTGTTGATGATTATACAAAATGGGAACTCCCCAAGGCAGCGAAAGCGCGCCTCGGAAAGGGTGGTATTAATGTGCTTCAGTTTTCACCAGACGGTACACACATCGCTGTTGGAAGCAATATCGGTGTATGGCTATACGATCTAAAAACTGGAAAAGAGATTAATATGTTCGCGGGTATGTGTCAATCCATTGCTTTTTCGCCCGACGGACGATTCATCGCAAGTGGCGGTGGAAAATATAAATTTCATGAGGGATTTGAATTGTGGGAAATCGCTACTGGTCAGAAAGTGAAACTCATTGATGGTCCACCTGCTACATCAGTATCGCACTTCTTTGAAAACGGAAAAACACTTGTCACTTTAGGCAGTTGGGGAGATTCAATCAGTAGATTAGATATTGAAACGGGTGAGACAAACGTAAACAATATCAAGGAACGATCTTGGGAAATGTTAAAATCAAGACCTTTGCTTGAACCTTACGCGCTCACAGACGATAAATTTGCCGTTGGAGGTGAGAATGGAAAAATTGAGTTGTGGAGCACAACGACCGGTGAAAAATTATCCACCATCATAGCAGAAGTAGTAGATGTCCAGGAACCTATGCCCCTTGCTGTTCCAGTTATTCCGAAGATTCCCGTCACTCCGCAAATAGAAACAGATGAGAAGGCGCAAGTAAAGGCTCCCCGCCCTTTACAGATGAAGAAGAAAGTTGCTCCACCTTTTATCATTAGGGAAGAAATACCGCTTTTACTACACAACCACATTTTAGTCCTTGAATTTTCGCCTGATGGAAAAAAACTCGCAAGCGGAAGCAAAGATAAAACTATCCGATTATGGGATACCGATACTAACGAAGAATTGACTATTCTTAGAAAACACACCGGGTGGACAAACGCATTAGCGTTCTCTCCCAACGGGAAAAAACTTGCAAGCGGCAGCACCGACAAAACAGTGAATATATGGGATACTGAAACAGGCGAACTGATAGTGACGTTCAGCGGATATCTAAACAGCATCGCTGCACTATCGTTTTCACCGACAGGTAAAACACTCGCGAGTGCAAGTACAGATGGAACAATAAAATTCTGGAACACTGAAAATGGGAATTTGCTACCCATCAATATTACAGAGCATACCGAATGGGTGAAGGCTGTTTCCTTCTTTAAAGATAGTTCCACACTTGCAAGTGTCGCATTTAATGGGGTCGTTACTTTTTGGGACTTGAAAACATCACAGAGAACCGGTTCTCAAAATGGTGGACATCGAGATTTTTTACCAGCTTTATCCTTCTCGCCGGATGGGACAAAACTCGCAAGCGTCGGCGCAAAAGCCATAATGTTCTTTAGGGCAGGTCAAGGGAATGCTACCTCTTCTTGGATGCCGGATCCTCAGGTTCGTCTAACGGATGTCAGTACCGGAGACGAGTTAGCAACATTAAATGAAGTAAACGTCGGAATTAATCCATACCCAGACATGGTTTTTTCACCTGATGGGAAAACGGTAGCCTTCGGTGGCTTAGGCAAAATTCATTTATGGAACACTGAGACTGGGACCAGTCTTGACGTATCCGCCTTAGATGAACATAACGTCATTAGTGCTTTAGCATTCCCACCAGACGGAAAAAAACTTATCAGCGGAACTATGAGTGGAAAGGTTCAGATGTGGGACGCTGAAACTGGGGCTGAATTAGCACTTTTCTTCGCTGGACAGGAAAGAATTCGACACCGGGATCCTATTACAACATTTGCGTTTTCCTCAGATAGCATGCAAATCGCTGTCGGAAGCGAACGAAGAATTCGTTTGTTGGGTAGCAGCAAGCAGCCTCCCCTTAAAGATATTCCACACAGTACCAAATCGTTAGCGTTTTCTCCTGATGACACTGTTCTGCTTGCAGGACTTGGAAACGGCAGAATCGAATTATGGGATCTGGCAACGGGTAAAAAAATGACCACGCTCAACGGACACACAGCAACAGTAGAAACGTTAGTCTTTTCACCGGATGGAAAAACACTCGTTAGCACAGGGCAGGATGGCACAATTCTCGTGTGGGATTGGAAGGAAACACTCAAAGGTTCACCTGAAGCAGAAAAACAGTGAGTAGCACTGTCAAAACAGATGTTATCTATTTGGCAATCCTCCACTCTAATGGTGTATAATTAATTGCACAAAGGTTTATACTTAATTTCAGAGACACGGGCGGAGGAAGTAATGGATAGGTTTTATAGGGTTCTACTGATATCTATACTGTTAATCGGCTTGGCTGTATTCGCAGCGGAAGCACAAAAGGATGAAGCAGCCGAAAATTATACAAAATGGCAACTCCCTAAAGCAGCGAAAGCACGATTCGGAAAAGGCGGAATTAATGCCATTCAATTCTCACCAGACAGCACACACATCGCTGTCGGAAGCAGCATCGGTATATGGATTTACGACCTAAAGACTGGAAAAGCGGTTGACCTGTTACCGGGGATGTCTCAAGCCATCGCATTTTCACGGGATGGCAGATTCATCGCAAGTAGCGGCGGAATGTTAACACCTCATGGTGGGGGACTTCAGTTGTGGGAAACAGCCACAAATCAAAAACTCGAACTTACTGATGGTCCTTTTCCGGCAGTAGTGTTGCATTTATCTGATGATGGAAAAACGCTTACCGGTTTGAATAAATGGGGGAATGCAATTGGCTGGTTGGATATTGAAACCAGGCAGAAAGATAGGAAAAATATCGACGATCGCTCTTTTGAAAAGATACGGAGGAGACATAGCCCAGAACCTTACGCACTCACAGACGATAAATTTGCCGTTGGGGGTCAAACTGGAAAGATTGAATTGTGGAGCACAACAACCGGTCAAAAACTGTCTACCCTCAGTGGTCACGGTGGACCTTTACCCCCAGTAGAGGAAAAGTTGGCAATTCAAGAGGATATTCACGATCAGATGTTTTTCCCGGACGCAGGTGTTCACGTGTTAATCTTGGAATTTTCGCCTAACGGCAAACGACTCGCAAGTGGCAGTCAAGATAAAACCGTCCGATTATGGGATACTGACACCAACGAAGAATTAGCTATCCTGCAAAAACACACCGGATGGATAAACGCATTAGCCTTCTCCGCCGACGGAAAAAAACTCGCAAGTGGCAGCACCGACAAAACAGTGAATCTATGGGATACCGACACAGGTGAACTGATCACGACACTCGCCGGGCATCTAAACGGAATTGTCGCCTTATCATTTTCACCGGATGGCAGCACGCTTGCAAGTGGCAGCACGGATGGCACAATCAAGTTCTGGAACACTGAAACTGGAGATCTGTTACCTATTAGCATTACAGAACATACGAAGTGGGTCAAAGCGGTGTCTTTCTCTGAAGATAACTCTGCGCTCGTCAGTGTCGCATTTAACGGCATCATTGACTTTTGGGACCTGAAAACATCGCAGAAAACCGGTTCCCAAAATGCTGTACATGGCGATTTATTGCGAGGTTCAACACTTTCACCGGACGGAAAAAAACTCGCAAGCGTCGGCGCGAAAGCCACTATGTTTTTTGAGGCAGGCGGTTTAGGGGCAACCCTCTCGACACAAATGGCGAGTGGACGGGTTCAACTGACGGAGACGAGGACAGGACGCGAGTTAGCAACATTAAATGAGACAGATGGTGTAATGGATCCAGGCAACGCTATGGCTTTTTCGCCTGATGGAAAAACGGTAGCCTTTGATAGTTCGGGTAAAATTTATGTATGGAATACAGAGACAGGGAACAGCATTAACATCTCGCTTATAGATGAAGAAAGTGTTCCAGAAAACCTAAACAATGCCGATGGAAACGGTAATTTTGTATTCCCACCAGGCATGATGCCCCCTCATATAACACCTTCCATAAGTGCTTTGGTGTTTTCGCCGGACGGAAAAAAACTGATCAGCGGAAACATGGGCGGCAAGGTACAGATGTGGGATGCTGAAACTGGCATCGCGTTAGCGCCTTTTCTTGCCGGACAGGATATGGAGGAAGCTGTGAAAGGCGGACCTGGTAATTTTAGTGTCACATATCGTGATATTATTGAGGCACTCACATTTTCTTCAAACAGCACGTTGCTTGCTGTCGGAAGTAACCAAAAAATCCGTTTGTTGGGGAGCAGCAAGCAGCCTCCCCTTAAAGATGCACCACGCGGGGTCAAATCGTTAGTGTTTTCTCCTGATGACACTGTTCTCCTCGCAGGATTTAGAAACGGTAGCATCGAATTATTCGATATGACGACAGGTGAAAGAATTACCACGCTCAATGGACACACAGCAACAATAGAGACGTTAGTCTTTTCATCTGATGGTAAAACGCTTATTAGCACAGGGCAGGACGGCACAATTTTGGTCTGGGACTGGGATAAAATCCTCAAAGGTTCGCCTGTGAGGGAATAAACATAATATCGGTTGTCGGAGAAAGAAGATTTCAGTGAAAAAGAATTTCTTTCTGAGTGCTAATGGCTGATAGCCATCTAAAACCTAATCCTAAGAGACATACGGTGGCTGCCGCCTAATGCAGGGTGGTTCGCAAACGCGTAGTCTAATCCCGCTCCAGCACCTGTGACAAACTGGAGGTTCAATCCAACACCGGCTGTCAAACATCGGATCCGTTCAATCCCTTTACGTTCATCAAAACCGACGCGTAAGGAGAGTAAATCAAAGAGTGTCCACTCCGCACCGCCGTGCAACTCAACCCCATCTTTGATATAGGAGTCCAAAGCAAAAACGAGCGTGCTTCGGAAGATACGGAGTGCGTGTGTCGTCGCGATGCCGATCTTGAGATGTGGTGGTATCGTTTCGGTGTGTGATGTCAACTCTGCTGATGAGGGTGGCGTGTTCCAATAGAGTTTCGTCTGAAAAGCATCGCTTGCTTGTAATCCGAGTGTCAGCCGATGTGGTTTTTTGGGATTTGTGTTAGCGACAAAGCCGATGTCTGCGCCGCCGCCGACGGCGTTTGTGGTTCGATATCCGCTCATATAGAGAAGTTTGAGTGTGCCGCCGAGACGGAGATCAATACCTCGGAAAGAAGGAAGTGCCCAACCAGAGGCGAGAAGGAATGCATTATCCGTATTGTTGAAAGTCCCTACTACCTTTGGACGATTCGTCGCACCCACGGGACGACTGACTACCGGTAGACTGGTGATAGGAATATCGTCAACGCCGACACGTAGCCAACTGACACTAATCGCGCCACGATCTTTAAGCGGATGGATATAACTCACATAGTCATAAGCATCCTGCCCATTGAGTGTAGAATGCATGAAACTAACTTCGTATCGCGTGAGGTGCCCTAACCCGGCTGGATTCCAATAAGACGCGTAGGCGTTGTCACTGAGTGCTGTCCCCGCACCACCCATAGCAAGGGCGCGAGCACCAACACCAAGTGTTAGGAAGTCCGCGGTGTACTTCGCATCCACAGATTGGATAGTAAGACACAGCGTAATTATAGATACGACAAAAAGTTTGCAAGGGTATCTAAAGTGCGCTAAAATCCCGGAGTGAGGGAAAAGATTTTGAATAACTTTAGCACATTTTATGGACTTCAGCACACTTTTAAACTTTGATTTATGTTTCATTGTTTTTGGTTATCGGTTGAAACTATCAACGGAGTCTCATCATTTTCAGTATTTCAGTAATGTCTTTTTCACCTTCTCGCTTAATTTGAAGTTTAGCGTAGTAAACACCATTCGCAACCTCAACCCCATCAGCATCTCTACCATCCCATTCCACCATTAGGAACCCCGGTGTCGCTGGGATAGAAAACTCTCGAATCAGCCGTCCACTTAGTGTATAAATTTTCACGACGAGCGAGTCAGCAGGTGCTGTTAATTCACATGTGAGCGTGGTTTTACGCGAAAACGGATTCGGATAGTTTAGAAACGATAGCAGCTGCAAGTTGTCGTGAACCTGAAATGTAACGCGTTTTGTGTCGGTATTTCCATGCACATCACTTGCTGTGAGTCGAAGTTCGTATTCCCGCGGTTCAAGTTCTGGAGAAGGATATGTTAAAACAAGTTGATTTGAACCCGGATTATGTGTTAATTGGTACATCTCAGGGTCGATAGGTTCGTATTCGCCTGATACTCTTCCGAGCTCTAACAGCAGTGGTCGCGTGAGATAATCAAGCCCACTTGGATCGGTTAAGGTCGCACCGATGAGGGGTTCAGGGTCTATCGCATCACCCGGCACGAAGTGTTGCTGGTTCCCAATAGTGAGCTGGATGTCTGGGGGCACAGTATCATCACTGTACATGAGCGTAACCGGTCCGAGTCGGTCCGTTGTAGCCCGAATGGTGCCAACAGGCCGAGTTTCAAAACGCAGTCTATCACCAGGAGCGAAAGGATATTCCGCTTGTGTCAGTTGAAAACGCAAACCGTAGCGTTCGTGAAAGAACGGTTGCCCGATCGTTCCGTGAAGCGGCGTACCATCAGTTTGGGAACGCAAGATCCCAGTTTTCTCACCTTCAACCCGAAATTCGGTGTCAGTCATGAAGAAGATAATCCATCGATCCTCAGGTATAGTCGTGTCTGGTGGCAGCTCAATATAACTGATGGTACCGGCACCTTGATTGGTGTCTCTGAATCCGGCAGCGTACCAACTCAGTTCTTGTTGGAGCGGATCTTCGACGTTTGTACCGGTCTCCACTGGTTGGGTGATCGCGCTTATGTTGAATGCCCAAACATCTCCGAACTTGAAAGGTTGCTCAAAATCTTGCTCCATGTTAAGAAAAAATCCGTGTGTAAAGTTCGAGTTGTCTATACTGAAATTGGCGAGTTGCTCAGTCGATGAAATAACTTCCAACTTACCAAGCTCCTGTGAGTCGTCTATGAAAGGTGCGAAAAAGACACGATAGGTTCGGGGACCTGTGAAAAAGAGGACGTATTTTCCGGTTGGTGTGCCTTCTGGGTCAATACGAACATCGTTAAGTCGTCCACCGCCAACATTTTTGTCGCTCACATTTGTCACATGCATGCGCTGCTGTAACGCGCCTGTAGTCTCGGTGAGCTGCTGCGAGGGGAGCCTTGTCCAATATCCGAGGGTTGGACTAAACCTATAGATCCCCATTTCCCGTGCGCGAGTTACGACTGCTGTATCAATAGTTCCTGTAACATCCAATCCATCCGATACTTCCTCCGAACTCCCTAATAATTCTTCGGCGAGTTGTGCTCTGAGAGCACGGAAATCAAAGTTTAAGTCAATTGCCACAGGAGACGCTAATTGAACAGCGTTATCGTTTATTGATTCTTGACTTTCAGTCGAAAAAAGGGTCTTATCACCAGCAACTGACAACCGAGGACTGAGGGCTATTTCGTAACCGTATACGATCTGCCCCGGCAGTACGGTGCGCCTGGACATATCCGTAATTGTGCTTGTAACTACAGGCGTTGTAGCCGGACCAGTGGCACCTCTACCTATAACACCGAACGCCAGTTCATCTAACGAACGAATTGAAAGTACTGCTGTGTCTTGCAGGGCACCAGGGGGCGCCGTAACAACGCAGTTTCTGTCTAAACTGATAATCTGGCTTGAAGCAGCTCCGATCATACCCATATCAACAGAGAGTCGACGGTGAGCGATATTATCATCTTCGTCGTTTTCAAGAATATCACCCAATTGCTCCGTTTCAGTTTCTGTTACATCGACATAGACAAATATGTCGTGTGTGCCGAAAGGCAACTGGTTTTTCAGATTTAAAGTGGCAGTTGCAATCGGCAAAGTATTCAATGGATCGGGTTCATAAACATCTTTTCGTGAAGATGAGCGTTCCGAGTTCGCTAACGGTGTGCGTTGTATCCAGTCTTCAGGTCGAATCCGAGTCATCCCCAAAAATTCGACATCGCTATCAACAATCATATCTTCGTCGGTATCAGGATTGCCGCTAAAAAAAGAAACATCGACAGGTGTTTGTATCTCGCTACCCTCTACCTGAACATCAGCTGATAGGTACCACTGTTTGGTTTGCGGATTGTAGCCGTACCTTATCATATCCTCTCTCTTCACTTTCACAACAGAGAGGTTCGGGTAGACGTAAGGATAATACTCAAGTCGATCACCCTTAGTTACATTGCCATCTGAATCCGTAACCGTAATTTCATATCGTATAGCGGAACCATTTGTAGGCGCGTTTAGCGGTTCAGGTGTTGTCCACCATCCATCTTTGCTTGTTCCGTCCGTAGTAGTAGGTGGGGGCCCCGGAACGAGATGTACTTTTTCCCATTGGCGAGTTTCTAAATTGCGCCACTCCATAAGCACAAGAAGCGATTCATTTTTTTCGTCAGAAATTTGGACAGAGATCTGAAACTTGTCGTCTCCGACTAATTCAGGATGGATATCAAGAATTTTCGGGACATTGACGGTAAAACCATCGCCACCAACAGCAACAGTTGTGTCGCTTTGCGCGTAGTACTCAACGTGTGCATCACCACTCGCGATATTTTGTGGGACAGTGAAACTCACAGCGGGATACGCACCTCGGCGAACAGTAATCGTTTTTGTCAAAACCACATCACCCGTGTAGTATTCAACGGGACCGGCGACACCTTGAGAAACAGCAGTCCTGCCAGGGAACAGTGCTTTGACAGTAAGCGTTCCGTCAAAATCAGATTCTTTAGTGAACCGTTTCGTCCGACCGACTGGATCATAAGTAGCGGTCTGAATGTGTCCCGGTGCCACTCGGAGTGTATCTCCTGGGGCAACCGTCTTTGTTTCAACAGTGGGCTGAATTTCCCGATTAGCAATAGCAATCTGTAAAGCGGGATCCCCAAAAAGCGTATACTCCATCATCACATCAATTTGACCTGTGCCCTCTGTCATGAGAAGTTCAACTTTTGAATCAAAACTCAAAGGTCCGAGTTGTCGGATATTGCGTTTGAAGAGCATATCAAAGATGATACGATTAAGTGCATCGTTTCCTCTGCCGTAAGTGAGACGCGTGGCACTCAACATACCGATGATACCGCCTCTCTCCTTACGCAACAATTTTTCCGCCATACTCGGTTCACCGGGTTTATCAAAATACCCGTTGTAGCAACTCAGAACAAGCATAAAGGGAATCTTGTCTGTTTCCTCAACTTGGTCAACAGATACATTGTCAAAGATGATTTCGTGCGCCCAGACAACTCTGCCACCGTGTCCTGCATATTGGGCGATGACAGCCCCCTCGCCGAGTGCCTCAATAATTTTATCTTTAGCGACACGTTGTGGAAAGACGCCTGGGTAATCTTCAGGTTTTGCCTCAACCTCATCAGTGATATCTTCAAGGAAAATTTCAACTGTTTCGTAGCCTAATCGGGTGTGGTCCTTTGCTATCTCATCAAGGCTCTTCTTGAAGATAAAATCCCCGGAGTTGCTGACTTCGTCATCAGCAACAGAGATAATTTTTCTTCGCCAGTTCCCGTTCGGAGGAGACTGTTCATAAGCCAATATCTTATTAACAATAGCATCAGCCTGATTGACGGTTTCAACGCTGAGCCTGCCAATATAAAAATCGGTGAATTCATCATGTCCAGAGACAGTTGCATACCAGTGGTCTGATGCGGTGCGTCCAAAGGAATCGGTTCGGATGTAGTGTGTCGGAATATAGCCATCAAGTTCCGGCGGTTCAGCGTGAATTTCGGTATCAATACCGCGAAAATCGAAAGTGCCATCGCCAAAGAGGATAACGTAAGTGGGTGCGGGGGGTGTCCAAGATTGATATGCGTGTGTCAGAAAAGCTTTGATTGCTTTCGGGGTCACGCTTCCATCCCCATAAGTGTTGTAGATATCATCAGTTGTTACAACCTTCGTTCGATAACCACCGCCGCCAGATGTTGTACGCCATTCAGCTAATCTTTGTGCCGAAGCGAGGAATTTGCGATGTGTCACAATCAGATAATCGGCACCGTGTGTCATCGTTGCTAAATCGGTGGGTTCAACGATTTCAATACGTTCAGGCTGCCGTAATGCAGTATCGGAGACTGCAATAAACTGTGTACTCCGGGTATCAAGGACCTGAAAAAGCGCGTTATACACATCCGTACGTTTTGCATCGGACTCTATCGTAACCCCTTGCATCCGAGCCGTGAGGTATGTGCCATCTGTCTCAAAGATATGAACACTCGGATCGCGAAACGCCTCGATTTTGTACTGAAGTTTCCGCCCGCCTGGCGGTTGTGTGCCTGAGGTATTGTCTTCGGTAGGTGATCTGAACCACAACTCATCAGCGACAGTGCGGAAGAGGCGGGTATACTCGACAGAAAAACGGTTGAGATACACATGATAAGGGTACCGGGTGGTATCTTCGTCAAAATTATCGTCAACGCGTGCGAAAGACAAGACGTTCTTTTCTCCCCTCGTATTGTCCTTAAGTGTATCCCAAGTGCGCAAAAACCTTTCAACGGTGAGTTCATCTTGATGTTCCCACTCAGCTACCTCAATTCGGACACCGTTGACAGAGACTAAAATCTGATGTAGCACCGGTGTACCACCTTGCAAGTCAACAGAGATATGTGGCGAGTCGAAACTTTTTGCGACATCATACAACGGAAATTCAAGCCGCATTTCGGCGGCATCGCCGCCATTCTTGATACCATCCCAGTACCAGAAATCATTTTCCTCAAACCACTTATGTTTATCATCGCTATAGATAAATTCAAGATTATTTGTTAGATGATCTTCTTCAAAGTTCACCTTAGATCGGAAAGTCGGGACTTGTGTTGCTGTTGGATCCGTCGGACTGGCAGTAACCTGTGGTACCCGTGTTAGGATGCGACCACTGTTATCAACCGTGAGCCAATAGACATTCCAACGACTATACGGATTTCTCGGCTTATGTCCAAGAAAAAATATTGTGTCCACCGGATCGAAACTTCTATCCTCTGCACCGCTGATGTGGATAGGGACATCTCTATTTCCTTGCGTTATACGAAGTCTTGCTGGATTTGTCCCGATGAGTTCTACGCCCCAGTCGCGCGCGAGGGATTCTGCTGTCAGGGCATAGATACCTGTTTCTCTGACGAATAATTTATAGCGTGTAACACTGCCAATGTTGGAAGGAAGCATTGGCGCTGCAGGCACGAGAGGACGGGGTACACGGAAATGAGCAGCCTGCTCAGCATTAAGGAGTTGATGTGAGAGTGCGCGTTCAAAGGCATCTGGCTCAGTTATCGGTATGCGGCTGTTGAGCGTCATTTCACTGCCACTCGTCGATCTTGATGGACTGCCCACTGCCGGCTGCTGACTGCCATAAGAAAAACGGATATTCACTGTGAATCGTGAATAAAAACGCAACTGGCGATTTTTTGGGAAATACTGTACAGGATATAATGCCAATGCGATAACACGTTGACTGCGAATATAACCTTCACGTATGATGCGCGCGAGCGGTAACCCCGGATATGAAAAGTTTCTTGCGTTTGGTTGATACGCGCTTCCACTTTCCGTCCAGCGTTGCGTCGCGGAATGTTGTGAGTCGCTTTCGTGCACATCGAAAATTGAGACAGGCGTGAGACGTACACCAGCCCGTGTCTCAGCGGGAGCAGCCGAAACATTAACTGCTTCTATTACTGCTGCTGCCGGTATACCTAACATAATGCGTGTAACTGGCACTTTCGGATTACCGGGCTCATTAGTGAAGCGACAGTCGGCGTACTGCACATCTTGGTAACGGACATTGTCTCGGACGACTTTAGAGAAAGTAAGTTCAGGTAGGGTGAACTGAAGCGTGATGCCTTCGGTTGATGTAACTTGTGTAACTTGTGCCGAGGCACCGAAAGTCGGTAAGAAAAAGATGAGGCCAGAGATGCTCAGCATAATGCTAAGACTCAATTTCACGCGTTCCCGTTTGTACTTTTCTTTCGTCTGTTTTGAGAATAGTTTCATTTTTTAATGGTTATCGGTTGTTACAAGAACCACTACTTAAACCTGAAAAGCGGTGTTGTAGCTTTGACAGCGACAATTTTGTGTATTAATTTATATGTATTCTATCAAGATGTGGTTTCTTTATTTTTCTTATTTTACTTTCAAAAGGATTTTACCGAAATTACGGTTCGCTTCCATATATTCATGTGCTTGTCGTGCTTCTGCTAATGGAAAAATGGTGTCAATCACCGGTTGAAGTGTGCCACGTTTTAATTTCGGTAACCATCGCTCACCAAAACGCTGGGTGATAGCAATTTTTTCCGCAATAGACTGTGGGCGCATGACTGAGCCAATAATCTTGAGCCGATTGCGCATGACTACTCCGAGATTAATTTCTGCGGTTGAACCGCCGATTAATCCGACTTGTAAGAGCCGTCCCTGTGTTTTGAGTATGGAGAGGTTCCGCTCAAGATACGGAGCACCGATGAAGTCCAAAACGACATCAATACCCGCTCCATCTGTCAAACGTTTAACTTCAGTAGTGAAGTCGGTTGTTTTGTAGTTGATACCTTCTACTGCTCCGAGTGCTTTACATCTCTCAATCTTTTCCGACGTTCCCGCAGTGACAAAGACCTTTGCCCCTGCATGATGAGAGATTTGGACACCGGCACTTCCGACACCACTCCCGCCGGCATGAATTAGAATCGTTTCGTCAGCTGATAATTCTCCTAAAGTGAAAATATTTTCGTTTGCCGTAAAAAATACTTCGGGGACAGCTGCAGCTTGCTCAAAACTCCATTCATCGGGTATAGGCATCGCCATACGGTAATCAATGACAGCTTGTGCTGCGTAACCGCCACCACCAACGAGTCCAAAGACCCGGTCGCCTGTTGTTACACCGTCAACAGCACTCCCCATTGCTGAGACGGTGCCAGCAATTTCTAAACCGAGTATCTCAGATTCACCGGGCGGCGGTGGGTATCCACCACGCCGTTGGATCGTATCGGCTCGATTTAAGGCTGTGGCATGGACATCCACCAAAAGTTGTGTTTCTGTCGGTTGTGGCGGCGGTACTTCGCCTAATTGCAGTACTTCCGGTCCACCATCACCTGTTCTGATAATTGCTTCCACCGTTTACCTCACTTTACCCGTGAATTGTTCATCCTCCCAATTTTAGCATATTTGGAAAGATTATGCCAAGTTTAAAGACAGGCGAGAGGGATATTTACTTTTCGTTTCCGAGTGCCTGCTTTCCATGAGGTAGGGTCTTCCGATCCGATTTTTTTGAAGGGATCAGCAATTTAACACTATCCTATTTGTTGCAAGCCTCCTCACTTTTCTTCAAAAAATTATTTTCCTGGAAGTAAGAAAAAGAAGTGAATTACAACCTTTTAGACTTATTAACGTCTAAAAAAATAGGAGAAAACCAAAAAGACAAAAATCAACCAAGGAAAGGAATATACTATGGGAAAAAAGAACAAGAAAACTCCGAAGAAGGTAGCATCCCGCCGATTCAACCCAGTGAAATCTAAGTTGGAATCCATGAACGAATGCTTTGAGCAATTGCAAAATGGTCTACCGGATAGTCGAGAAGCATACGTCAAGGGTGACCGAATCACGCATTCCTACGTAAAAAGCTGTTTCCTTATGATTATCCAACGCGCTGTGGATATCAATAATGTTATCATAGAATTTAAAGAGCAGACACCGCAGCAGCAAAAGCACCACAGTTTTCTTACACTCTATCAAAATAACGCCATTGATAAAAAGACGTTGGATTTTTTCATAAAGGCATTAGACTATTACGAAAACATCGTTAACCCGTACCAAGAACTTGCGCCCTCTGAACTATATGATGTTTCCTGCGATCTTTTGAAGTATGGTGAAGCGTACACGCATCAACTTGAAAATTACTTCGTGAATCTTGCCTGCTCACAAAATAGGCGCGGTCTGTAACCGCGCCTACTGCTTTGATACAACTGGCTCAATTATAGGTTGCCCTATACGCGTTAATTAAATTCAACAACGCCGCCTGTCCCTTTTAACACAATATCCGGTTTAAGCAGAATCTGCTCTTCTTCTTCCAACTTAAAACCGGTTGGATGGAGCTTATAAGCGATCCTGAGCGGGAGATATTTCCCTAAATCAGCAAATCTTTCTATTTCAGTCTTAAAGATCTGCTGTTCGCTCATCTGTGTCTGGTAGGCGTACCAATACTTGAGGTATGATCGGATGCGATTATTGAAAATGATCTCTGCTGAGTTTACATCAATAACTTTAACTCGGGTACGACCAATAGCGGTCAGGCGCGTGCGAATATAGGTAGATGTGCCGGAAATCCCACCCTGTCTGCCTTGTTTCATAAGATGTTGGTTGAAATCCTGCCGAGTTAAATTTGGTTTTTCAACCATCCCGACGATAACCATATCCACGCCGAGTGCCTGTCCGAGTTTTGCCGCCAAGGCATAGTCTTCATATACCTGCGTCAACGTTAACCCTAATTCTGTGAGTTTATCGTCGATCGGTTTCACCTTATTTGAAATGTCGTAAACCCACTCTGTCTCTTTGAATATGAGTTCCAATCGAGTTGCAAGGTTTACGCTGATCCTTCCACCTAACTTGCCTACCTCATCTGCCGAATTTGCTTCAGCATAGAATGAGGTAACTGCAACGCGCTTTGCTTCCTTAAGTGGTGGCGGCGTATCAATGTCAACCTCACCAGAGGTATTAAAACAACCCGCAATCGCAATGCAGAGCAGTGGTATGAATAGAGTTGAAAAGAAACGTATCACTGAAGTGTGCCTCCTATGTTTTGGGCGTAACTTAAGAGTCAAATTTTCTGCCATTGAGAAACCGAAAATTGACACCAGTTCTAACATTACATGCTTCTAAAAATCTTCCGTCACTCTCGTGAGGAAATAAGTAACTGAATCTGAGACCAAAAAGGCTTAGGCTTCCTACGATGGGCTGCCCCCAGTTGATTTTAACTATAATTAGCGTTGTGAACTGTGTTAGCGTATATTGGAAGCCGAATTACCAACAGCATACCACAAATTGCAAAAATAAGTCAAGTACTATCCGATAGCTAAAGCGCGAACTTCCCCAAATTCATGTGAAAGTTTGGTCCACGCATTGCCGGCATCTGTACTCCGGTAAAGTTGCCCACTCACACTGCAGGCAATTAAGAAGTTGTCAACATTTGGATTATGGGCGAAGGTCCAGATGGTGCTATTCGCAGTTCTACCAATGTCAGCGCGGTCCCATGTTTTTCCAGCATCACGCGTTGAGAAGATTCCGCCCTGATCTCCCGGTGGACCATTCCCGGCACCGATGAACACTCTGCCTGAATCCCCGTTTAGAAAGAACGCTGCACGGCAATAGGGCCATGGATAATGTGCTTTAACGTTCAAGGGTGTCCACTGCCGCCCCATATCTGTTGTTACACAAACATCATTGTTCGTCGCTGCGATAATAGTTTTCGGGGAACCGGGAACCACACAGAGTCCGTGAATATCCAAGCTGCTAAGTCCTTCACTGCGTTCTGTCCATGTTTCACCGCCGTCAGTGCTCAGACGCATCCCATCAATTTCAATGCCAGCATAGAGCGTCTGTGAATCTTCGGGATCAATCACAAAGGTTGTGACACGTGGGATAATCGGAATACCTTCGCACTCTTGTGCTAAATCAACATCAAGTTGCTTCCAATTATCACCAGCATCAGTAGATTTGAAAAGCGCAGAAGGACACGTGCCAGCATAAACCGTATCGGGTGTTTTTGGATCAATCGCAATTGACCAAACTTCTTTTCCATCCAAAGGACTTGGAAGGTGGTGCCACGATTCAGCCGCATTGTTTGTTCGGAAGATACCATTTTCGGTGCCGGCATAGAGGGTGTCTGAGTCACTTGGATTGACAGTTATGGCACGAATATCCGCCTCCGGAAAGAGTCCGTTGCTAACTCTGCGCCAAGTGTCGCCATTGTCGGTACTGTGCCAGACACTTTGTCCAATTGTTCCTGCATAAAGTGTAGGTTGCATGTTTTCCCCTTTTTTGAAGTTCCTAACTGAAGAGAAGAAAATGGAAATTAGATTGTTTTTCACTAACATCGGAAACCGAGTACGCACTGACTTAGGCAACAAGTTTATCAAGTGTGCTCCTATTCTAAGAGCCTGATGCGACTCGCTGCGTTTTTATAATATTACTCGGTTAGCGAACCTGTGTCAACAATTCTCGAATCAAGAGAAATCTGATATGTGATAGATTCGGGAACTATCTCCGGTTCAAGAAGAAATGAGAATCGATATAGGAAACTGTCCTGTGAATCTTGTGCGACTTGAGACATGGCTTGCGGTTCCCTATAGGGACGTTCAATCGTGTTATCAACGATCACCAAGGTTATAGTAAGAGTTAACCCAACGAGAGATTCACTTGAGCTGGCAATGATGTCCCAGTATCGTGGGTGCACCGGATTTGGGAGCGCAGTAGAAGCGATAGTAATATGTGCGCCGCGTGTAGCACTATATTGATAATTGGTGCTGTGTGTATCGGCATTGATCGTTTCCGTTTGCAAACTCGGCACCAAAATTGCCTCTGTGACGGTATTCGACAACACGACAGAACCAGAATTACCACCTGCCAACTTTAGCGTCTGGACGCGGACATCACCGGTGTTATGAAATTCGATTGTATGGGCGGCACTGCTTGCAGATGCGTCACTTGAAAATCCGAGCGTCAATCCACCAGCGTTCTCAAATCCGATATAGTCAGCTGAAAAATTGCTGAGTTTTCCGTTTTGAGTGCCGGTTGGGTAAGAACGGTACCAACGGTAAGGCATCAGCGAAAGTTTAACGGCACGATAATCAGATAAATAGTTCGCCAATTTCCAGTTGATAAAGATGTCGGGAATTTTTTGCGTAACATCTTTTGACGCGAGCGCATCTGCGATACCAGTAAGCGATGTGCCACGATTCCGGACAATTTCAGTTACTGTTTCTATGCCACCGTGCTGCTCATGAAGATAGAGCATCCAGAGGAAAGCGGCACCATAGTGTGGTAGTGAATCTGCTTCCGTTTCGGACCACGATATAAGTGAGATAGAAGGCTTTTTTTCAAATGCAGCGACATGTTCCTGCACTGAATAGCCACAGAGAAATGATGCGTATCCGGCACACCCTTCATCAACCCAGGTTGCTTCATGAGGATCATGTTGCCAGTGGATGAGATGTAGGAGTTCATGTGCAATGACATTGTGAGCCAGTTCACTATTTGGATTAAGCGGTTGTGTATCTACATACAACATGTCCGCTTCGTTACTACGAATCGGAAATCGGCGGAATCCTGGATTCCTGAGTACGCCTCGATTTTGATCTGCCGGATTGAAAAAACCTGCAGTATACCGGTCTGCTGGACTTGTATCCCGAATATTGAGCAAGAGTAAGATGACCTTACCGTTTCCATCAATATCCGGCGGTACTCCAAACGAATCTACCAATGTCGAATAAATTCCAAGCCGTGGATTTGCGGGGGTAGCAGCATCAAAAGCACGCACTATTGATTGTACCGTTTCGGTGGTAACACGTGTATTCCACTCAGACTCTTCAACAAAAACATAACAGAAACTACCGACACCACGCAACACAGAGGAGACAGTGTATTGTTGCCTACTCCTGAAGTCAGGGGCGAAAAAGGTGCGTTCCATACCAATCGGTAGTGCCGGAGCAGTCGGTAGTGCGGGAGGTGTCAGAACTTCGGGTGGTGACGGATGGATTGTGTTTGCCCTGTGCCAAGGTCGATTTGTGCCTGACAAGTGCGGTGTACCGCAAAGATATGCCGAACTCTGATACGATATTCCGAAAAGCAGTAGCGCGAGGGTGGAAAGCACTGTTATGTTTTTCATCTTTTCGACTACCCACTGCTAAAGTCGTAGCATTCCAGAATGGTTTAACCTTTGGAAATTATCTTCCAGCTCTGATGGTGTCAAGTTTTTGACGAAGTTCGGCATTATCGGGTTCAAGTTGCACGGCAGCCTCTAAAGTCTCCAAGGCTTTATCTTCCAACCCTTTTTCAAGGTAGGCATCAGCAAGATGCAAAAGGATTTCAGGTGTATCAGGCATATACTTAAGTGCTTGTTCCAAATTTTCTATAGCGGCATCAAGTTTGCCTTGCTTAAAATAAATAAGCCCCAAACTATCCAAGTATGCCCCGGACGTGGGTACACTTTTAAGTGCCCGGCGAACAAGTGCTGCTGCTTCGTCCAATTTAATCCCTTGCTCCGCATAAAGATAACCTAATGCATTATATGCATCAGGTAGTTCACCATTTGCAGACAGATCTATCGCCTTACGTAGGTAGGTTTCTGCTTGCGGCAGATCGTCTATCATCTGGTAAGCGATCCCAATCCCAGTGAGTGCTGGCACATAGTTGGCATCAGTAGCCAAAATCTTTGCAAAGGCATCTACTGCCTTTTGAGGTCTATTGAATCTAAGGTAAATTTGCGCGAGCGTATAGCGGGCATCTTGGAGGCTTTGGGCTAAAGCGTTGATCTCAGCTCTTCTCGAACGATTGCTGCGCGTCCCACCTCGCATTGAAAGTGCGCGCGTCTCTAACAAGGTTACCGCGCGTGTGATGTGATGTTCGGCTTTTTCAAAGTTATTCTGTGCCTGATATGCGAGGCTAATCCCATGATGCGCCTCAATTTCAGTTGAAATCCGATTTGGGGAACCTTCAATTGATGCCAGAACAGTGAGAAACGTTTTAATTGCCGCGGGATAGTCGCCTGTCTGAAGGTAAAGTTGACCAAGATGATTTCGTGTGTTCATCTGTTGGGGCTGGATTGTTACGACCCTCTCGTAAGACTGTAGGGCTTCATCAAACCGATTTTGCCTTTCATAAAGTTTGGCAAGTTCTGTATGGTATCGGGGGTCGTAGGGAATAATACGGGTGAGTGCCTTGAAAGCCTTGATAGCAAGTTCAGGTTCCTCAAAATCACGCGCCATGCTACCGAGATAAAAATGTGCTTCATCATGGTCAGGATTCAATTCAACCACACGCTTTAGCGTAGCAAACATTCTTTCTTTTAAGTCTACAGCCCTTTCGCTATTTCTGTCTCGTTCCACCTGAGAAATGAACCGAGTTGTTAGTATCTTCGCAAGGATCCATGTTGCGTTCACATTTTCAGGGTTGAATTGAATGGCTTTTTCTGCGTCTTCTTCTGCGCCGTTAATATCTTGCAATTTAGAAAAGCGCAGCACTGCCCGCTCGGCGTAAATAAAACTTACCCCTTGTGCTGATAAGGGTTCGTTCTCAACGAAGGTAGAGGACTCATCAGCAAACTTTAATTCTGTAATCAAGGCATCATAGGCGGTTTTACTCTTGTGGAGTTTTCGTTTGTCCGTTTTGCAATAGGTGGCCCACATTAGATTGGTATAGATTCCGGCTGTACGTGTCATATCAGCGTTTAATCCAGTATCAACATCAGTAAGTGATAGCAATTCAGGTGTCTCTGCGGTTTGTGCCTGTAAATTGGCACCTAAAGCGAGACAAGCCGTGATTAAGACAATAGTCGTGAGTATGCTAAGATATTTCATTTGTTTTTCCGTTGGGCACTAAGCACCTTAGTTATCTTCAAGTAGAGAGGATGAAAGTTCAATTTTAGCGGCATCAACAAGTTTTTCGTCGGGTTGAAGGGTCATGATACGCACGCCTTGGGTATTTCGTCCGATACGTCGAATGTCACCAACCGCCGTTCGAGTAACATACCCGTTTGAACTAATAAGAACGAGTTCATCACTATCTGCAACACGTTTTGCGGCAACGACTGCACCGTTTCGGGCAGACTTTCCGATAGCAATGAGACCTTTCCCGCCGCGGTTTTGGGGACGGTAGGCAGAAACAGATGTGCGCTTACCATACCCATTTTCCGTGACAATCAATAAAGTATCATCTTCCTGTGTATTGTCTTCTTCAGATGGGTCACCATTAACAATAACCATTTGCGCAACAAAGTCGTCATCACTAAGTCCTATGCCACGTACCCCGCGCGTGTTCCGTCCAAGCGATCTGACATCATTTTCGCTGAACCGAATAGCCGTTCCTTTGTGAGTAACGAGGATGACATCAGAATGACCTTCTGTTACTTGCGCGCCAATCAGTTTATCACCATCGTCAAGATTAACAGCGATAATGCCGCTTGACAATGTGTTTGCAAAACTGGCAAGTGCGGTCTTTTTGACAATGCCTTGCTGCGTTGCCATGAAAACAAATTCGTTGCCCAGCGTTTCGTCAGCATCGGTGCCTTCAGTTTCTTCGCTACTATTTTTAGGACGAACCGTAACATAAGCCGTGATGTTTTCACCTTGTGCCAATCGGAGCAAATTAACGACTGCGCGCCCAGCCGATTGGCGGCGGGCTTCAGGAATTTGGTGTACTTTCAAGGTATAACACTTGCCCATATCTGTGAAGAATAAAATGTTCTGATGGGCAGTGGCGACGAAGATGTGTTCCAAAAAGTCGTCATTCTTTGGCGTAGCCCCTTTAATCCCAACACCGCCACGGTGCTGCTTCCGATAAGTATCCATAGGCAGTCGTTTGATGTAGCCAGCGTGGGATAATGTAACCACCATCTCTTCATCAGCGATAAGATCTTCGACTTCAAATTCTTTAATCTCACCGGTGATTTCTGTCCGGCGTTCGTCACCGTATTTTTCTCTAAGCGTTTCAAGTTCTGTCCGGATAATATCCGTTATTAACGTTTCACTGGCAAGAATTGCACGAAACTCAGCAATGCGATCCAACAATTCCGTGTATTCATCGTGAATACGTTGGCGTTCAAGCCCTGTTAACTGACGAAGCGTCATTGTGAGAATTTCTCTTGCTTGCATTTCACTGAGTTGATACGTCTCTCGGAGTTCTTGCTCTGCAGCCTGCGGTGACTCAGCGGTTTGGACAAGTTCTATAACAGCCTCAAGGTTTTGTAGTGCCAGCAGGTAGCCTTCAAGGATATGGCTTCTACGTTCAGCGCGTGCGAGTTCAAATTGTGTGCGGCGGCGGACCACGTCCCTTCGATGCTCAAGGTAGTGGCGCAGAATCTCTTCAAGCGTTAGCACCTTTGGAAGCCCATCCACAAGACAGAGAAGGTTCGCGCTGAAATTTGTTTGCATCTGTGTATGCTTATACAACTGATTTAGAATAACTTGCGCGATTTCCCCGCGCTTGAGGATTATAACAATTCGGATATCTTGATCAGACTCGTCTCGGATGTCTCTAATTCCGTTGATAGTCTTGTTAACAACTAATTGAAACATCCGTTCAAGCAGCTGATTTTTCTTTACCTGAAATGGGATTTCAGTTATGATGATCTGTTCCTGTTCAACCTCTGATTTGCCAGCTGTAGTGATTCGTTCTATGATCGCTTTGGCACGGACAGTCATGCTCCCTTTGCCAGTCGTGTACATACTCTTGATACCACTGGTCCCAACGATCGTTCCAGCCGTTGGAAAATCAGGGCCTTGGATATGTTCCATCAACGTTTCCGAGGTGGCATCTGGATCTGAGAGTTTGTAGAGCAGGGCATCAATAATTTCATTTAAGTTATGTGGCGGTATCCGAGTGAGATAACCGACACCAATACCAGTTGTGCCGTTGATAAGCAAATTCGGTAAAAGTCCAGGGAGAACAGTCGGTTCTTCAAGAGAGTCTTTGTAGTTGGGTTGGAAATCAACGACCTGCTTTTCAATGTCAGTGAGCATCTCACCTGCAATAGTAGCAAGTCGACACTCTGTATAGCGCATCGCCCCAGGTGGGTCATCATCAATACTACCAAAGTTTCCTTGCGGATCTATGAGTGGATACCGCATATTAAACGTTTGCGCTAAACCGACAAGGGTGCCATAAATAGGTCCATCACCGTGTGGATGATAGTCTTTCATCACTTCCCCAACGACAGCAGCACACTTGTCATAAGGGCGGTTCGAGGTGAGATTTATCTCTCCCATAGCATAAATAATCCGACGGGTGCCGGGTTTGAGACCGTCCCGGACATCGGGTATCGCGCGATTGGTGTTAACACTCATCGCGTAGGCGAGATATGAGGTTTTTAGTTCATTTTCTATGTTGCTTTCTTGAATGTTTTCGATATTTTCCATATAAATTAATTAAGTCGCGTTGCTGTGCTATTTTCTGTTGAAGAAAGCACTGTTTTCGATGGGATAAGTCCGTTCTATGAATAAATTATCTGGAACCGACAAGCAACACTCTGTAATATCCTCCTTTAGGCACCGTATAGGTCAATATTTACCTGAGTGCCGTAGCGTTCTATGAATTCGCGTCGTGGTTCAACGGTATCGCCCATAAGAAGTGTAAAAATACGGTCGGCTTCAACAGCGTCTTCAAGCGTTACCCTAAGCAAAATACGTTCATCTGGACGCATAGTCGTGTCTCTTAATTGCTCTGCATCCATTTCAGCTAACCCCTTGTACCGAGTAATAGTAAGTCCTCTGTGTTCTATTTCAAGGATATGTTTCACAAGTGAAACTACATCTTTCGTATGATGAACGCTGCCATCTTCGGATTGAACACTAAACAACTTTGGGTTTTCTGGTTCGCTTGTGTCATCGGCATCTTCCGGTGATTCTGACGGTAAGAAATCCTCACCTTGAATGTGGAATTCAGCGAGTTTTTCAAGTTCCTGCCGCAATTCCTGATGCCAAGTCCGCGGTGTTGGATCGACGATACTTTCCAGATCTACTACCGGTGGTGGGTTATCAAAAAGCAGTGTCTGCGTGTTGGTAGCGGACGACGGTTGCTCAAGTTGATCAACACTCTCCTCGAGTTGTTCAGAATTTTCTTGGGCATCTACTACCGTAGGTTCGTTTCCATAAGGCACTGAAATATCAAGCATAGCAAGCAGCTGATCTATATCATCGGATGTATCGTCCCCATTGGTCTCGCTTACTTCGGTTTGTGCAGCTGGATCAATGTTAGAAAACTGTGAGGAAGTTGCCCCGCTTCGCTTGATTTGATCAAGAAGCATTTGAATTTTGCGGACAGCATTAGAAATTGTCAGGTACTCAGATGCCGTATAAGGTGCCCCGCGTCGCCCATTTGTTATCTGCACGGTGTCCAGAGCGAGTGTAAGGAGGTAGTCTTCAAACTGCTCATCGTCCTGAAGGTATTGTGAACTCCGACCTTTTTTGACTTGGTAGAGTGGCGGTTGAGCAATGTAGAGATGACCAGAGGCAATGAGTTCTGGCATCTGGCGGAAGAAAAAAGTTAAGAGTAGGGTCCGTATGTGCGCGCCATCAACATCCGCATCAGCCATGATGATAATTTTGGAATATCGGAGTTTTTCAAGACTGAATTCTTCGGCACCGATACCAGTTCCCAATGCGGTTACCATGGCAATCACTTGTTCGTTTTTGAGTATTTTGTCGAGTCGAGCCTTATCTACATTGATGCCTTTACCTCTGAGCGGGAGAACAGCTTGATTTTCTCTATTACGTCCCTGTTTAGCGGTTCCACCGGCAGAGTCACCCTCTACGAGAAAGATTTCAGTTCGGGTGGGGTCTCGTTCAGAACAGTCAGCAAGTTTTCCGGGCATTGAGGCGGAGTCTAAAACGCTTTTACGACGAATCATTTCACGTGCGCTGCGAGCGGCTTCACGTGCGCGCGCCGCGTCAACGGCTTTTTGGATAATACGTTTGGAAACACTTGGGCTTTCTTCCAGAAGTACCTTGAGATGCGAGCCGACAAAACTCTGAACAATACCTTCAACTTCAGTGTTTCCGAGTTTAGATTTTGTTTGTCCCTCGAATTGCGGGTCTGGAACTTTAACGCTAATAACGGCAGTCATTCCTTCACGAATATCTTCACCGGTAAGATCTACCTTGACACTCCGCAGCAGATCATTGGCAGTAGCGTAACTTTTGAAAGCACGGGTAAGGGCACTTTTGAAACCGCTTTCGTGAAAACCACCTTCTGCTGTACGGATGTTGTTAGCGTAAGAACTTATATTTTCTGAGTAACTCGTGTTGAACTGAAAGGCAATTTCTATTGCGACCTCTGACTGGACCCCTTCCATGTAGATAGGTTCTGGATGGAGTACCTCTTTGTTTTGATTGTAGTAGGTGACAAAGGTGGCGATACCGCCGTCGTACTGAAAAATAACTGGCTCAGAATTGTCTTCATCGCGTTCATCGTGAAATTGAATGCGTACACCTTTGTTGAGGAACGCCAGCTCTCTCAGTCGGTCGCGAAGGATATCGTGTGAAAAATCGAGCGTGTCGAATATTTCGGCATCGGGCATGAATGTTGTGCGGGTTCCGTTTTTTTTGCTAATACCAATTTCCTCTACGGATGTTTGTGGGATGCCGCGTGCGTAGCGTTGTTCATAAGTAGCACCATTCTGTTCGACTTGAACGTGTAGCCATTCAGAAAGCGCGTTAACGCAAGAAGCACCGACACCGTGTAGCCCTCCAGCTGTTTGGTATCCAACTTGGTCACGTCCATCGAATTTACCACCAGCGTGTAGCGTTGTCATAACTACTTCCAGGGCAGATACACCGGCTGTTGCGTGCATGTCAACTGGTATACCACGACCATCATCGGCAACGGTAACGCTACCATCGGTATGGAGTTGCACGTCAATTTGTGTGCCATAGCCTGCGCCGATCTCATCTATGCAGTTATCGACTAACTCTGTAACAAGGTGATGTAATCCAGCGGGACCGGTACTGCCGATGTACATGCTCGGACGCTTTCTAACAGCTTCAAGCCCCTCAAGTATTTGTATATCGCTTGCCGTGTATGTTTGTTCTTTTTTTGCCATATCTAATCAAGATCCCCTTATTAATTCCCACTTTCAAGATGGGATTCTACCTGTTTTAAAAGTTAGTACTGCACAGCGGAATCAGCATTGCAGCCACCGACTCAACTACTTAAAATAGGATACCTTATTTTAAAAATTTTGTCAAGGCTTTTCTTTACTTTGTGTAATGAACAGTTGACGCAAGGAAGTTTTGAGTTCAGTATCTGTCACACCAGCGACTGCCTGTTCAATTTCGTCTAATTCTTCGGGGGTTGGATCGGTGCGAGGCGTGTTTGGCGTTTGTGAATTAGTGGGGTCGTCCTTTGTGTGATGTGGATGGGCGGTCGCTTCCTGGATTGGGCGTAACTCTACCCGCAAATCTGTAAGAACAGCCTGTCCTAATTCGGCGTTTAGGTGAGTTATAATGCCCGGTGTTAGAAATGACAATTCGTTCTTATGGGTCGGATATTCGGTATAGATTTTTAAAACACCATCTGAAAAGGATACTGGAACTGTTTTCTTACCAAATGGTACGCCAAATTGTTTTTTCCAAATGGCAAATACTTTCTGCTCAAGCATCTTGGGCTCAAGTTCCCGAGTGCGTGTGTATTCAGTGAGAAGGGCGCGTAAATTTTGAGTTTTCTCCATTTTACCCTCATTAGTGTGCTCAGGAGTTTTCGATAGTTTCGGTGGTGGAACTTATCTGGGCATTTTCGACCTTCAACACGCTCGGTTGGTTTAAATGGTTTACAAGCGGCTCAGCATCCGTGGCGGTGATGAAAGTTTGGGCACTTAAATCCTGAAGGACCTCTAACAAATATCCTATTCGATTGTCATCTAACTCTGAGGTAACGTCATCCAATAAAACTATAGGGTTCCTGCCCGTCAGATGCCGAATTAACTCTAATTCTGCTAACTTGAGTGCTAATGCAATAGTTCGTTGCTGACCCTGTGATCCATAAGATCGTGCAACCTCTCGAAATGTTTCTGTTTCATGTGCTAACAGATCCGAATCACGATCATCGTGGTAATTATGAACAGGACTCGTTTGCGGTTCGTTTTCTAACTCAATGAGAAAGTCATCTCGGTGGGGACCAACTAAAGTTGTGCCTCTCTGCAAATCTACTTCGCGTGAACCGTTTAATGACACACCGAAATGCTTTATCACTTTATCTTCGCAAATGGTCTTTTGCGATACATGCGCGGGGTCTGTTAATATATTTGTGGAAAAGTTCTCCGAATTACTATTTTCAATATTGTTCGTTAACGTATCGTTCGGCACAGATGCCGAACGATACGTTAACGCAATGTTCTCACTACCACCGGTGAGTTTATGGTGGTTTTGGATTGCGTGATTCCTTAATTGATGAAAAATTTCCAACCGCTTTATGATAACTGCAGTACCGTGCATGAGTAAGAGTTTATCCCAAGCGTCTAACTGTGCTGAATTTGCTAAAGTTGCGCGAATTTGCTTCAGCAACTCATTCCGTTGTTTGAGAACAAAATTATACTCTTGCAAACTTTTTAAGTATTCAGTGTCGATCTGTGAAATCAAGAGATCTAAAAACCTCCTCCGTTCGGAAGGGCTTCCCTTGACCAGTGTTAGTGACTCCGGTGAAAAAAGTACGGCATTAAATTGTCCTATCCATTCAGAACGTTTTGTCTGGAGAACTCCATTTTTCTTTAACTTAAACTGCCCGCGTACTCGCTTCGTTGCCTCGAGGGATGTCACATCATCGCTACCATTTCTCAGTATCCCTTTTAGATAGAATCCTGACTCATGATGCCGAATTAATTCAGCATCATGAGTCGCACGGTGAGATTCTGCGGTGCAGAGAAAATAGATTGCTTCAAGCAAACTGGTCTTCCCCTGTGCATTTCCACCGATAATTAGGATAACAGGCTTAGTGAAGTTTATTTCGCAATCGATATAGTTACGAAAATTTCGTAAAATGATATGATCCAACAACATCTGTTTTGAGGGTGAAAATTTTCCTTGAGTGGGTGTTATTTGACGACTAATTTTTATCACTTATCCACTGCTCTATTAATTGTACTAATTATCTATATAAATATATATAGTACCTTAGTAGTAGTAGTAGGGGCTGTGGATAAGTGGATAACTCGCTTAAACACTTGCCACTATTGACAAGTACCCTGTTGATAACCTGTTGATAAATTATTGAGTTATCAACAGGTTATCAACAAAACTGCATGATTGGCGAAAAACAGACAAGTTATCAACAAGTTATCAACAAGTTATCAACAGTGTTTTAACATAGTTATGCACAGGTTATCAACAGAATTTAAAAGACATTTTAGAGGAAAAAAACGCTAAATTCGACTAACGGAATTGATCGAGTAGGAGCGTAATTGTTTGCTGCTCATCTTCGTCTCCGTCTACCATACTTTCTATCTGCTTGCAAGCATGGATAACGGTCGTATGATTTTCTCTATTAAAAGCCTGTGCGATATTTGCGTACGACATTTGTGTCAATTCCCGGCACATGTACATAGCGATTTGGCGCGGTTGCACCAATTCCTTCGTCCTTTTCTGCGACACGAGGTCTGCTACATCAATACCGAAGTAATCGGCAACGACCGTCTGTATTGCTTTTGACGTAGCTGTTCTCCGATGTTGAATTGGTGAAGGTGGACCGACATCATTCAGCACCTCTCGTGCGAGGTCCAAGCTTAACTCTTCCTTGAGTATGGTAGCTTGTGCGATCAGGCGTGTAAGAGTGCCTTCGAGTTCTCGGATGTTGGTCTCAACGACTTCAGCGATGTAACTGAGTACATCATCAGGAAGATCATACCCGTGGTCTAAGCATTTTTGGCGAAGGATTGCGATCCGCATTTCAAACTGGGGCATGCCAATCTCAGCGACCATGCCTGATTGAAATCTGGATCGGAGTCGGACTTCAAGGTTTTCGAGGTTGTTTGGTGTCCGATCACTGGTCATGACTATTTGGTTTGAATTCATGTGGAGATCGTTAAAGGTATTAAAGAATTCCTCCTGCGTTCCTTCTTTGCGTTGCAAAAACTGTATATCATCAATCAGGAGCATATCAGCGGTTCGATATTTCGTGCGGAATCCTTGTGCTGATCCGCGGTTAACAATAGACTCAACGTATTCATTCATGAAAGTCTCAGATGTGACGTACAGGACTTTCTTATCGGGTTGGGCCGCGGAAAGTCTATTACCGATTGCATGCAAGAGGTGGGTTTTTCCTAATCCGACACCCCCATAGATAAAGAGCGGGTTATAGTCCCGTCCAGGGTTTTCTGAAACAGCTAAAGCCGTTGCGTGACAGATTCGGTTCGGGGTATCTACAACGAAAGTATCAAACTGATAGTTAGGATTCAAACCCGTCTGACTTTGCTGTAATGGCGTTGGAGTATCGTTAGTTAATGATTGATCAGGCTTATCTTTGATTTCTGTTTCATCGGGTTCCTCGTTGCTAAGGGCCATGGAGTTATCTATAGTAAGAATGAGTGCACACTGTGCGCCGATTAACGTTGCCAGAACCCGCTGGATATCAGCATGGAACCGCTCTTCGATCCGTGCACGTGTATACGCAGAAGGTACAGCTATGTTCAAGGCATCCGCTGTGACTGAAAGCGGAACAGCTTGGTGAAGATAGACATCCTGCTGTGCTGTATCGTTGAGGTTCTCCAGTATTTCTGACCAGATTTCGTTCGGGGTTTGCCGCATGAGGGTATATCCTAACCGAGATTGCGCGTATGCCTTTAGCTTTAACATCGGCTATCAAGCTTAGGCTTCTTGATTCCTTAAAAAATAAGATTATAAGATGCAATTAGTATGGAGATTAGATTAAAATCCTTATAATAGAAATCGTATCATCTTCTGATAGAAAAGTCAACATTTTTGTGAAAAAATATTAACTTCTCCAGACCATATTATTCGTGATACGCATTTCTTGAAAATATTTTGGACTAAAACCGAAATTTTAGCAAGTTATTTTTTCTCAGCGACGAAAATGTACGCGCCTCAAAAAATTTGACAAATCTGAAAAAATAGCGTATCATTTTAAGGTGAACTGACTATTTACTTCTAAAGGTACAACTTGTTACAAAAGGATACCGATTATCCTGTACTTACCTAACCTTGAGATAGAAAAGAGGATAGATCCATGAAACGCACATATCAACCACATCGACGGAAACGGAAAAATAAATTGGGTTTCCGTAAACGGATGTCTACACGGCATGGCAGACAAACTATTGCTCGCCGCCGTGCCAAAGGGCGTAAAGTTTTAAGTGCCTAAGGCAT
>JAGFCB010000223.1 GCA_022394775.1 Candidatus Poribacteria bacterium | reverse complement strand
ATAAGAACAAGGAGATAGAACGAATGTTGTCAAAGAAAATGGCAGTTTCGTTAACAAGTCTAATCACAATTCTCGCACTGGCTTTCGTGGCTCCTACGGCGATGGGAGGCGTGCTGGGCAAGGATTTTAAGACGATGATCACAGTCGATACTACTGGGACCGTGCTCGGAGAGAATGTAGTCCAAACAGCAGAGAGTATATCTCTTAAGGTCGTCTTCGACAAACTGGTAACATCAAGTGAGACTGACGATGATGGGACGTTTAGTACAGGTGATATTACGGTTTTTGCTTATAATAAGAGAAACAACGCCATATTTCCTGATCCCATATCGGGGCCTCCTCTCGACATCACTATTAGTCCCACAAAGGCTACCAATACTGAGTTCATAATCGCTATAGGCGGTATTGACAATGCTGATAATCCGATAAATGCTGATAATCCGATAGCTGTAGTAGTAACAATCGACGCAGGAAAAGTCACAAACGCCGACCCAGCAGATGTGGTAAAAACGAATACGGGTGATGACACACTTGGGACAAACGCCAAGGGTTCTCTGACATTTGACATTGTTGCACCACCAACCGCTGGCACTCCAAAGGTGGTTACTCTTGAAGATCTGCCACCTATTGTGTTAGGTCCCGGTGTTGATGACCTTTTTAGCTTTACTGTGGTACTCAGTGAAAAAGCCAAAGAACTCAAGAAGGATCATATTGATCTCGCAAACGCTACAATCGAGAGTGACCCTGTCTACGCGGGTGCTATAGCTCCTGCTGGCGTTGGGGATGCTGAGCCTGTCGCTGCCACTGGACCAGATGATATGCATCATCGATATATTGTGACAGTCATGCCGAAGTATGAGAGTAAGGATGACATCGTCATCAAGATTAAGTCCTTTGAAGAGGCAAGTTCAGCTGACGGAGATGGCCCTGACGGTACACTAGCCCTCAAAAAGTCCGTGCTCTCTATGCCATATATGGTGAAGGTCAACTCGGATGCCAATAAGAAAGTTGGACTCTCTGGCACTGAGAAGAACTTGCCCAAAGATGTTGTTGTTCCCGCAAATGGCTACTTGGTTGTTGCCAAAAATGCAGGGGCATCCCAAGTCAGAAATCCGGGTGATGCAAAGCACGGGTCAGGAGATATTGCCCGTCGGGTAAACGCCAAAGACCAGACCTATAACCTGACTGGGTTAGACCTCGGTATCAACTTAGAGGGATTCCTCATCCGAGGCGGCACGATTGACCTCGTCTCGCCAAACGCAGGCTTGATGATCAGTGAAATCATGTGGGCAACCGATGCTGGTAGTGCGGATCGTCAGTGGATTGAGATTGCCAACACCACTGACGCTGACATCAAATTCGGCGATAAAACCCATAAAGTCATGATCTATGAAGCCAACGAAGTCCTCCCCGATATGATGGATGCTGCCAACAACATCGTTGACCGGGTCAGCACCCTCTATAAAGGCACGAACATCTGGTCGATTGCTGGTATAGGGCAAAGCGGGCGAACCGTCGGAAAGATTGTTGAGGAAACAGATGCCGCAGTAGACATAGAAATCGTTCCGACCGACCGGCTTATCTCCATGGAGCGTGCGATGGACACCGCGGGTATGTATGCCAACGGCACGATGCAAGGGTCTTGGGGGACATCAATGCCACCGAGCCAAAACTTCGTCGACGCAGCAGGCGGGCTCTTTGTCGGCTCTCCAGGCACATCCGCTATCAATCCGGTCGCAGATGTCGTCGTTACACCCGACCCCGAACCGACACCCGTAGACGTTGCGATGGGCGACGACATCCAGATTACTGAAATCATGGTGGATACCGATAGTGGGAGACTCCCGCAGTGGATCGAACTCACAAGCGTCGCTATGGGCGAAGTCAGCCTCGAAGGTTGGGAAATGGTGATTGACAATGCCATTGACGCAGATGTTCTCGGTGGCGGAAACGCTATCACAGTCAGCCTCAGTGGTGTCACGCTCGATGTCTCCGCACACGAAGGCAACCTCGGTCAAGGACAATCCGCACTCGTCGTCGCATGGAGCGCACAACGCTCTTCCGAAAACATTCGTGCTGACCGCGTCGTTGACGTCGGCGCACAGCTCGGACAGACACGGCGCTACCAGTTGCTCAGCTACAACGGCTTCAGAATCACGTTAGTCCCGCCACAAACAGGGGCTATCGCTGACTTCGGAGACATTGCTGGAAACCTCCACGAAGAGTGGGAACTCCCAATGGATGGACGTAGCTCCATTATCCGTCGTGAAATGGATGCCGCTGGTATGATGACCAAAGGCACAGATGCTAACGGATGGGTACTCGCATCCGCAACGCCCCTCATCACGGGACAGCCCAGCTACTATGGAGACGACGAGGATCAAGGAACGCCGGGACAAGATGCTGGCGGTCCACT
>JAGFCB010000219.1 GCA_022394775.1 Candidatus Poribacteria bacterium | reverse complement strand
GTCACCGAAGGACAACCCTTGCTGGAGATTGAGACCGATAAAGTCGTCCATGAACAGGAATCCCCTACCGACGGTGTTATCGCGCAATTATTTGCTGAGGAAGGCACCGATGTCCCTGTCAATGCTTTATTGGCGATTATCGGGGCACCCGGTGAGGAAGTCGCACGCGTTGAGGCAGATACAGCAGTTGTAGAGGCGGAAGAACCGGAACAAGAAGTACCGGTACAACCCGCACAACCAAAACCGACACCATCACCTACTACCGTCGCACCTAAAGCCTCTCCAGCAGCACGACAACTCGCTGAGAACCTCGCTATCGACTTGACCGAAGTTACAGCCTCTGGTCCGGGTGGACGTATCCTTGAAGCCGATGTCCAGCGGTATATCGACTTGCGAGCACCCATTCCAACCGAATCGGAAACCACACGCCTAAAGGCATCTCCGCTTGCACGAAGACTTGCAAAAGAACATGGCGTTGATCTTAGTCTAATTGCCGGTTCCGGACCGGATGGCAGAATCGTCCGAGATGATGTGTTACAAGCCGCCAGCACAGCACCAAAAATCCCTGCTGTGGAGGCTCCTGCACTTCAACAAGCGGGAGAAGTCATTGCTATGGACGGCATCCGCGGGATTATCGCGGAACGGATGACCCTGAGCCTTCAAACGAATGCGAGTGTCACGCTCCATACCGAAGTTGATGCGACGGCATTTGTTGAATTACGCGGAATGCTCAACGATAAACTACAGGCGAAAGACGTAAGCCTCACCTACACCGATCTGCTTGTAAAAGTCGTCGCAAGTGCTTTATTGGAACATCCGCGACTCAATGCAACGCTCACCGATGAGGGAATTCATCTATTACCAGATATTAACATCGGTGTGGCAGTCGCACTCGAGGATGGATTGGTAGTTCCAGTAGTTCGCAATGCCGACAAAGAAAGGTTATCGGAGATCTCAGAGCAGGTAAAAAATTTCGCTGAGCGGGCACGGAGTAATCAGTTAACACCGGGGGAACTTCAGGGTGGGACCTTTACGATTACGAATCTTGGAAACTTCGGAGTTGATGCGTTCACGCCTATCATTAATCCGCCGGAGAGTGCTATTCTTGGGGTAGGACGGATTCTGAAGAAGCCGGTTGTTCATGAAGATGAGATTGTTGTTCGGAGCATGCTGACACTAAGTTTAACGTTTGATCATCGTGTCGTAGACGGCGCGCCCGCAGCACAATTCCTGCAAACGGTTTCTGATTGTATTCAAGATCCGTATCTGTTGTTGGTGTAGTATCTACCAACGTTCTGTTTGTAAAGATTCAACTTCATCGAAATGTGCATCTCGCGTGACGAGGATCAAATCGTGTTGCATGGCAATTGCTGCAATCCAGATGTCGTTGTTAGGGATAGGACGGCCTTTCCTCCGCAGCTGATCTCTGATGGTTCCGTACCACTGTGCTGTCTCTAAATCACAAGGAAAGAAGGCATTTTGTTGCACAAAGTTGTTAATTCTGTGAAGATTTTCCGAGGCTTTGTCAGATTTTTGTGCTCCATACCAAAGTTCACCGATTATAGGTGGAGCCAATGCTACAAAAGCAGCGTTTCTCACTTTCACTTGAACCGTTATTTCCTCGGAAAACAGAGCAATAGCGATGTTCGTGTCAAGCAGATATCTACCATTCTGATTCATCAACCTGTTCACATCCTTCTTCAATCGCTTCCTTCATTATTTCCAAGTCTTCCTTTGAAATCGTTCCAGCGAATTGAAGCAGATTTTTCCCCGGATAGTGGTTTGCCAGCTCACCCGTAAGTTCCAATGCAAAATCCAAAACCTGTTTCTGTTGCAGGGGCGTGAGTTTTTCTATTTGTTCCAGTAGTTTTTGCTTTAAATTTTCCATCGTGTGATCTCCTTTTGGTTCAAGTATGCGTATATTGTTTTTGCCATTCTGAGGCATTGACGTGTCCACAGTCCTCCTCAATCGCCTGCTTTATTTGTTCAATATCCTCGGGTGGGAACAGTCCAGCAGCAAATTCAAGCAACTCTTTACCAGATATGCCTTTTGGAGATTCTCCAGACAACTCTAACGTGAACTCTAAAACCTGTCGCTGTTGTCCAGGTGTAAGTTTTTCTAACTGCTTTACAATTTCTTGGATAGTCGTGGAATTTTCCATTGTGTTGCCTCCTTTTGGTCACGCATGATAACGGTTTACATCGACCAAGACTGCTATAAGTAGTTTACCATCAAGTGCATCGAAAATCAACTTTTTCGGAGTGCCAACCAGAATGATCCAGTTCTATTGACAACTGAGTACTGATAACTGACAACTATTCCCTATATGTATCCAGCAAGTCGTAGCCCTTCCTGCTCTGCCCATCTGCCTAAAAGATCTTTCTCTTTAGGGGTTGCTGAACGGTTCTGCTTGCCCCGAACCTGACGGATAATTTTTGCTTGTGGCGCGACTTCAATCGTCAAAATCTTGCGTCGTCCGTTTTCATCTTCAATCTCCATGCTCCAAATCGATGACCGTCCAGTGTGGCAGGATCTTGCATAAGTTGAGACACAATGCTTTAGTGCCCGACTTTCGTCGATAAGTTCGTCGCTGCTGAGCAATTCTCGAATAGACCAGAATTTCATATTGCGTGCCTCCTCACTCCCTTCCAAAGTGTGGAATTCACCGATCTCTGAGCCGAACCATTCGAGTTCCCCACCTTTCGCTTCTCTGCCGAGTTCGCCATGCCATGCCTCAACTTGGCGGAGCAGCGTTTCAGGCGTTCTGCCTCTCATACTGAAGTTCGGTTGTGCTGGTCCAATTTCTCTCCCGATGCCTCTCTCAACGAAGACCCGTTGATTCTCGTATTTCTGATGCCAGATGTAGTCAATAATCGGGTTCGCATGACTGACATCTAACATCGGATTCGCAATGAAGAATCGAATCACATTTATCCAGAAATTGTCGTTGCTAAAAGTTTGGGTCAGTCGTGTGCCCCGAAGCGCGTCCGTCAAATACTTATCACCACCGAGTGCGTGTACTTGTCCCCACCGGAGTGCCTCCTCAATTGTGTAATGCCTCGGTGCCTTAAGAAAATGGTGCGCCATCTTTTTCGTGAGGGGGATAGGCATATCCCGTGCGGTTCGGATATTTTGACCGGTGCCGATGTGTTTAAACCAGTTTTGGTGCGTTACATTTCCGTTGAACCAGACGCTATCCATGAAAAACGGCACTTCATAAGCAGCGAGTAGGTGTCGAGCGAGTTCAGAAAATTGGCGATCCCGATTATGTTTTTTGGCTTTCCACGTCTCAGGGGATTGAAGCCAATTTTCATGATGGTTTGCGAGTGCGGCGATGCCTTGAATATAGGTGGTGTCCTTTAACAGGTCTGAATTGTCTTCAAGATGTAATAAGAGTTTTAGGAAGACTTGTGGGGCTATGCTGCTCTCAAAAGCTGCCGAAATAGTTCTGAGGACTGGATTCTGTAGTTTTTCTGACCGCAGTTCTTGGTTGTATATTTTCGGAAGAATTTCCTTCAAGTTACGGTCTTTCTTTTCTTTTGCCATCACTTTGATGGCTTGCGTGCGTGTAAAAACATAAAGTTCATCTTGACATTGGCGCGAATTTTTGTCCAAACCTTGATTAAAATTGTGGGTGCGGCACCACGCCTTATAACCTTCAACCGAAGGTATGCCAAGTTGATGGATATGCTCTTGCATTTCGGGTGAGCATTCCTCTATCCGCATTTTTCTTTTGGACTTTTTGCTCTTTTGAGCCATCTGTCGCATCCTCCGATGACATCGTGGGTTGGAACTTATGTATATTTAACCCCATCGGTGGCTATATATTTCCAATTTTATTCTGTGTTGGGCCCACTCGTATGTTGTTTCAGTAGAAAAGCCGGACCGAAAACAGCGAGGTTTGTGAACTTACGTGTCTGCCAGCCACAAAAGCATAATCTAATCCGATATTACCGTGCTGATAGCCGAACCCTGCGGTGAGTCCACCGATAAACCGCCAACCCAATCGGAGTGCAAATGCGCCCTGCCTTGCAGTGTGTTGGTACTCGCATCCGATAAGAGGTATACCGTTGCTTATCTCGAAAGCTGCCAATACAGTGTCTGCTTCTCTGTTCGGTATGCCAACACTCGCAGCGGTGCTGATACGCCATTCACGCAGGAGCGATTCGGTATAGGTGCTGCTGTTGGAACCCCCTCCTTCAAGTCGGTGATAGGAAAGGTTTGAAAATAGATTCGGGAGTACCAGGCCGATGCGAATCTGCTCCGACATGAGTGCGTACTGAATACCGAGATCTGTGCCCCATCCTGTGCCGTGTCCTAACGGCACCTGCTCCAAATTAACTGAAGTCGTAAAATATTTGACGTTGATACCTACGTGCAACTGCTTCCACACACGAGTTGCAGACGACAACAGCGCGATACGTTCTTGGGATATACCCTCTGTATCGCTTGAATTGAGAAGTGCTGCCCCGACTGTCTGTCCTGTCCGAATTGGGTGTGCGACTCCGATGAAGCTATACCCCAAAACCCCGTACAGATCCATGTAGCTGATACCGATTTCAGGGGCAGCTAATCGTGCCAAACCTGCGGGGTTCCATATCAGCGCGCTGGTATCGTGTGTTACTGCTGAGGAAGCACCGCCCATTCCCATTGGTCCCGCCATGAGTTCGATGTTCTCAAACGCGGCACTGCCTTCCTTGTTCAATAGTAGAATTAGTATTAGCAGAAGACACCCGGAGCGTTTAATGGTGGAATAGGGAAAGCGATTCGCGTGTTTCGTTGTTGTCTCCTTAAAGTCTTGGTTGTGGGTCAAAGCAGCTCTATTTTACCAAAGGATTGTGCCTTTGTCAACTGAAGCTGTTTGGTTTCCCTACGGGATCTTCGCGTGAGTGTGAACAAGAATTTAAAGATAATTACAACATAAAGCAACTAAAATTGCAACTTTACTGTGTCCGGTGTAAATTCGCTATGACGTTGATAGAACAACCGTAAATTCTCTCGACTTGAGGATGGATTATTTTTGATGGATACACAACTATAGAAGGAAGGTTTCATGGTTATTAACTTTAGGCTCCTGCTAAGCGCGTTGCTATTATTCAATTTAGTTCTGCCTGTTTTTTCGTTCAAACCTTCCGGTGGTGTCTTGGTCCTGGATGGTGATGATGACTATGCGATACTTCCGCTTGCCGAACACGGGTATATAATCCCGGCAGACACCTTTGATTTTACTGTCGAAGTGTGGTTCTATCCGAAATCTAAACCTAAGCGCAGAGAAAAGAATATTATTCTTAGTCAGCAAGTTGTCTTTGGATTGACTTCAAATACTCAGCATTGTGACCTTGATAAGAATCAGATTTGTTGCTATGGCGCGGCATATCTTGAAGGCGAGAAAGTTCATGGTGTTATAGGGGGTAATGTTGAAGTGGAGAGAGATCAATGGAACTATCTGGCAATTATTTTCAAAGATGGCGCATTTAACTTCGCATACAACAACCGACTTTCTCAAACACGCTTTGGCCGGGTGGATCGGGTGGCTGCGGAGCGTAGGGGGATTGAGGCGTATAAAAGTTTCTTCGTTGGTGGGTATCACAAGGTGCCGGTCGGAATCAAAGATGGCGGAGCAGAGTGGCGAACGGCTCGCTTCCATGGTGAGATTGACGCTATCAGATTTTCAAGTATCGCCAGATATGACATGCCTGCTGAACGAGGTATCTATCCATTTGAGCCGCCCCATCGTTTTGTGAGTGATGCGCACACTTTAGCACTTTGGAATTTTGATGAACCAGCCGGTACAGATCACTTTCAAGATACATCGGGAAACGGGAAGACCTTAATCGGAATGAATGGTGCTGCTACCAGCGGCGCGCTTGCTGTTAATCCAACAAGTACTTCTCTAACCAGTACGTGGGGCCAAATCAAATCAGAGGCACGTTGAACTTGACAAACGAAACCTTAATATCTGTCTGTTTCTATTTGACATCAGCGTGTTAGCGGTGGTATACTATAAATACGAAATATTTGACGGTTATAAGGCTGCGGTTGCGAACTGAAGGCGATTTGGTTTATATTTTAAGGAGAAGTTGTAATGTATATATCTAAAAGTGTACGAATAGGTTTTGTGGGTTTGGTGGGTATCTTTTTACTGATAGCACTACCGGGACTTGCCAAAATTGATCCGGATAGTATCACCGGAATGTGGCTCTTTAACGAAGGGAAAGGTGGTACTGCCGCAGACGCATCGGGCAACGGAAATGACGGTGAAATCCATGGCGCGAAGTGGGTAGATGGAAAATTTGGCAAAGCACTTGAATTTAACGGTGCTGACAATTGGGTTGAAGTGCCGCACTCGAACACTGTTGGGTTTAAAGCGGGGGTTTCGTTCACAATCACGCTTCATTTCAAAGGACCTAAGGTTGCTGGCGCGCTTGTTGGTAAGAATTATGAGGATACATCACAGGTGCTCCCTTGGTACTTGCTCTGGAACGGAGGTGCCGATAACAAGGTCACTCTCTATCTGCGCGACAGTGCATCGACCAGTTTCCAAGCGAAGGGCACAACCGAAATTGGAGATGACAAATGGCATTTTGTCGTTGGTAGAGCAGATGCCGATACAGGCAAGGCTTCGATATGGATAGATGGCAAAATGGAAGCCGAGATTGATTTCAACAAGAAAGACGGATACGGTACGGGTGAAGGCGTATTCCATGTCGGACGGCACTATGATCGGTATACTGAAGGCATCATTGACGATATTGCCCTTTTCAATGTCGCCTTAGAAGAAGAAGATATGGATGCCATCATGAACGACGGTGTGGAAACTGCCGCCGCGGTCGAACCTGTGAACAAACTGACAACGACATGGGGTAGAATCAAAAACAGCAAATAGGGAAATAGAGGAAAACTATGAGACGTATACTGGCCTTTTCGGTGCAGCTTGCGAACCGAAAACTTGCTATACAAAGGGCGGTGCAGCTTGCGAACCGAAAACTTGCTATACAAATGTTCGCGTTCACACTGCTGCTGTTAACAGGGTTGAACTGCGGGACAGAAAATCCGGTTGAGGAAACTGGGGATACTCTTGAGGCTGAGACCAGTTTAACGGGCACACTTCGTGGCGATGTCCAATCCATCGAAGGCGTGTTGATTCAGGTGCGTTTATTAAGAGACGGGCAACTCGTGACGCAAACAGAGACACAGGCGAGTTACGAGCTCGATGCGGTTACAGCTGGAAACTACACGCTCCAAATATCGGCAAAAGGTCATGAGACCACGGAGATAGATGTCACTGTCATCGCCGGGCAGGTTGTTTCACCTGATAAAGTCACACTTGTCGCGTTGGGAACCCCTGTATCACATCTGCGTGGTGTTTTAACGAATGAAGTGACTGGTGAACCTCTCGGTGGTATCAATCTCCAACTCACGGATGATGCTGGGAAAGCCTACGAAACGTTGACAACAGCGGCAGGCGTTTTCTCTTTTGAAAATCTTCCTGTGCAGCAACCTTTTACGCTAACAATTGCGCACGCCGGTTACGAAGATAAAGAAGTAGCAGTTGGACCGATACCAGCGGCTGAGACCTTGGAGCTAACGGTTGAGCTCGCCCCTCTCCAAGAGCCTGAAAGGTTGGATCCAGGTCAAGGGTTAAGTCTCGGAACCGAAGCACCTGACTTTGAACTCCCGGATGGCAACGGTAAATTGCACGCGCTTGCCGATTATAACGCCGATAAAAATGTCGTTCTGATATTTTACCGCGGCGGTTGGTGACCATTCTGCAGAGGGCAACTCGGTGAGTTGCAAGACAACTATGCTAAAATTCAAGCTGCAGGTGCGGAACTCGTTGCTATCAGCTCTGATAGCGAAGGCGATACCAAGCGGACGGTTCAAAATCACAATCTCAAATTTCCGGTACTTGCCGATAAGGACAGGGAGGTCATCAATGCTTACAACGTCATTGATACCGGTAACGATAGAATCGCGCGCCCTGCTGCCTATATCGTTCGCAAGGATGGAACGATCGTTTGGAAATCCCTTGACACTAAGGCCGCTCGCGTGCCAACGGCGCAAATCCTCACAGAATTGGGGAAACTCTGATGAAACCTAACGACAAGGTCATAGCAGACATTATCGCTGACAGCCAAGAGGGGGCGCACCATCGAGACACGCTCAATCGCCGGCAATTCTTAACTCGACTCGCTACGCAGGTAGGGGGTATCGGTGGTGCGCTGAGCACGCTTCCAGCATTCGCACAGTTGAGTAGTGGTCAATTGCAACCCGATCCGACTACGGAGTCTGTTCCGCTTATGCCTGTCGTTGAGGCTATCGGTAAGCAGGTTTGGGAAAACGATCAACTCAATGAAGATGCCGTGAGTGAACTGATGGATCAGGCGATGATGAAGTTGACCGGACGTTCCTCTGCCAAAGAGGCGTGGCGAGATATTGTACTACCGGACGATATCGTCGGCATAAAAATCAACCCGCTCGCCGGACCGGAACTCAGCACGCATTCTATCATTGTTGATAAAATCGTTGAAGGGTTGTACGGCGCGGGCGTTCTTCGGAAACAGATTATTATCTGGGATCGGTTTGAGGCGCATCTCTTGAACGCCGGCTACCCGATTCGGCAGGATGAAGGTGATGTGCGAACGCTTGCCTCTGATACAGAAGGCATCGGGTATGACGATGAAGTGTTCTATGAGAGTGAGAAGGATAGTGTTGCGCGTCGTGAAAACGAAAGCACCCTCTCCCGGTATTCCCGGATCGTTACGCAGCAGGTTGATGTGCTAATTAACGTCCCTGTCTTGAAACATCATGCGATGGCGGGTGTGAGCGGGTGTTTAAAGAACCTCGCGTTTGGGAGTGTCGATAATACACGTCGGTTCCATGGAAAACCCCTCTACTGCAACCCTGCGATCGGTGAGATTCTGGAGCATAAGGTGCTAAAAGAGAAACTTGTTCTCAATATCGTTGATGGGCTGGTTGCCTCGTTTGATAAGGGACCGACCTATCATGCCGAAAGCACATGGAAATACGGGAGTCTCTTTATCAGTACCGATCCGGTTATCCTTGACGTGTTGGTACTTCAAACGATCAATCAGAAACGTGAGGAGATGGAATTAGATTCTGTCTCTAAACTCTCGAATCATATCAATACAGCGAGTAACCTTGGTATCGGCACGAATACGCTGGGCCAAGTAGATCTTCGGAAAGTTGAGATTTAGCTATGAGATACAAACCAATTTCTATGCTTTTACTACTGAGTTTCTGCTGCATCGTGATCGCTTTTTCGGGATGCACTGTCACTTTCACGCAGAACGACGCTCTCCAACTCGGTCTATCCAAGCCGGAAGAGAAAACAATGTCGCTTGTCGCTGAGTTTGAAGCGGGCGAGGCGGATAACGTCGCCGGTGATGTCACACAAAAAGCTGGTAGTGCCTGTGCCGGTGGGGCATGCATCATCTATTAGTACGCTTCTGCTTGCGCTTCAGTGCTCGCTTTAAAGACAGCATTCACTGCACTGAAGAGTACAGGCAAGTTATCCATCGTCACACTTGTTCTGTTTCGTGTGAAACTGTCGCCAATCAGTTGTCCAAATTGCCACAATGTCCCGTCACTCACAATGCCGTAGACAGGAAAATCGGTATCCTCATTTATTTTTTGAGCAGCGACCAACTCCGATAGGCATTGCCCCCACCCTTGATCGAAATCGTTCTTCTTTGCTTCGACGAGGATTATTAAAGGCGTTCCAACAACGGGAATACCCAATTCAGAGCGTGTTGAGATAAGATAATCTGGCGTTCCGTTAAGCGTTTCGTCGTAGATGATGGTTTTCTTTATCCAGAGGGCGTAGTCTCCCGCATAAGGTTTGTATATCTCTTTTAAAATCGGAAAGATAATTGCTTCACAACGCGCCGCCTCGGATGCGAAAACGTCAATGTGTTGCAGGCAAAACTCAAATTCTTGCATAAATTGTTCTGAAGGGGTGCCCGGGAGTTCCTCAATTTCGACAAAGTCTTTTACCGTGTATGTAATTCTGAATTTCTCTAAGACTTCAGGAATGGTTTTGAAATCGCTAAATGCCATGCGTTCCACCTCCTTACTTCAAAGTATAACCTACGCCGTAGTATATTTCAACCCAAACTATTCATCATCTATTGTTCCCCTCCCCTGCCCCTTTTTGTCGATAATTTTTCCCAGTCCCAGAGAAGTACCGTGCCATCCGCAATGCCACTAGCGAGTGTCTTTCCATGCATTCGCAAGTGTTGTGTCATCTTTAGCACACGCAATCGCTTTGATCTACTCTGTGTATTCCGTGGTAAAGGTGAAAAGTTCCTGCCCGGTATCTGTGTCCCAGAATTGGATGGTGCCATCAGCACTCCCAGTGGCAAGACACCCGCTATAAAGGGGTGTCCCTTCGGGGGCGAAGGTTAGCGCGTTGACAGTGTTTTTGTGTCCTCTAAGCACCACACGTACACGTCCGGTACTGACATCCCAAAGTTTGATGGTCTTATTTGCGTCTCCGGTGGCAAGTGTTTTTCCATCAGCGGAGAATGCGACGGCAGTAATCCAGGATTTATGTCCTTTAAGCGTAGCATGTTTGGAGCGTGTTAGGGCGTTCCACAACTGGACTGTCTTGTCTGCGCTCCCGCTTGCGAGCATTTTGCCATCTGATGAGAACGCCAATGCTCGGATATGCTCATCTTGAGGTGGGTCTGTCCACCCGAAAATAGACTGCAGAGATTTCAAAAATTGGGTATGTCCTTTGATGGATGCCAACAGTCTACCTGTTGTTGAATCCCATAAGTAGATTTTACCTTCTTGATTTCCGGTGGCAAAGGTATTACCGTCCTGAGAGACTGTTACTGTATCGTATGCATTGACCCTTCTACTTTTGTTTGATAGTCTCTTACCGTTTGCGACATCCCAGTGCGTAATTTTACCAAGTTTATCCAGACTGATAAGCCGTGTATTATCTTCCGAGAATGTCAACGCTGTTATAGATTCGTATCTCTCAACTAATTCAAGGGTTGAAAGCTTACTGTTAGTTTCCAAATCCCAAAGTTGTATGACAGGGTTTGCGAGTCCACCGCTTGCGAGCATTTTTTCATCTTTTGAAAACGCGAGTGTGTTAACTTGTCCGGCAGGTTCTGTGAACAGCGGGGCCGCTTTTCTATCAGGCACATCGTATAGCCACACCCCGACATCGGTTCCCACGGCGAGACGCGTGCCGTCCGGTGAAAACCGCATGATATTAATACCGCCTTTTTCGAGGCGTGCGATCGCGTCTTCGGGCAATCCGGCTTTTGTGTTATCTTGTGCGAAACCGTTTAAAAGTATTCCAAGGGTTAGCAATAAAGTGATGCAAAAGAGTTGTCCTGTTTTCATTTTCAATTTCCTTTGTTATCGGATGTTTGCTTTGCGATGATTTTAGCCCAATCCCAGAGGAGTATTGTGCCATCTGCAGCACCACTGGCAAGCGTTTTACCGTGATGAGAAAATTTCAGTGTCTGTATTCTCACGGTATGTCCAGTCCGGATTGACGGCAGTGCTTGATCCGTTTCCATGTCCCATAATTGGATCTCTCTGGGCATTTTAAAATCATGGGTTGTCATCAGCAGGATTTTCCCATCGGGTGAGAATTTCAATATTTCAACCCATATCTTTTCCTGAGCGGCAAGGCGGGTGTTGCGTTCTTGCTTCGTTTTCAGATCCCATAAACGGATATGGTTGTTCATATACCCAACGGCAAGGATGGAATTGTCTGGTGAAAATGCTAAAACTTTCGGGAATTCGTTTACTGTCGCTGTAAGTGTAGCAAGTTTGGCTCCAGTATTTACACGCCACAAATGCGTTTCGCCGCGCATACCGCCTGTTGCAAGCATAGTGCCATCCGGAGAGAACGCCACCACTCCTGAGAACTGTTCCACATCAAGTTGAGATATTTCAAGCCCAGTTCTCACGTCCCACAATAGCGTTTTTTCAGGATCGCTGGCGGCAAGTATTATGTTATCTGGGGAGAATGTAAGAGCCTGTGCTTTTTGGGAAAGAGTGGCGAGTTCAACACCTGTGCGCAAATTCCATAATCGAATCTCCCCATGCGGTCGCCAACTCGTGCGTGTGTTTGTACCCCTTGAACGGACTGTCGAATCTGCCCCGTGACTTGCAAAGAGAGTAGCATCCGATGAGAACGCTGCTGCTTCACTCTTATCATGACGCGCAATAGGCGGAGCCGCCAGTTCGTGCCCTGTCTTTATATCCCATATCTGGACTGTTCCGTTACCGGTGACACTGGCAAGTGTTGTGTCATCCGCAGAAAACGCCACGCCTCCAATCCACGCTGTATGTCCAGTGGCGAAGGTGGACAACTCGTTCCCAGTGTTTGCATTCCAGAATCGTACTGTACCATCCACGCTGCCGCTGGCAAGCAGCCTTCTTCCGACGGGTGAGAACGTCAGTACCCCAATTTCGTCTCGGTGTCCTGTAAGAGTGGCATGCTTGCGCCGCTCGCGGACATTCCACAAAATGATGCTGTCCTCTGCGCCGCCGCTGGCAAGCAATGTGCTGTCCGGTGAGAACGCGAGTGTGTTAATCCGCTCTTTATGTCCTTTAAGCGTGGCAGTTTCGGTACTGGTAATGGGATCCCATAATCGTACTGTGTTGTCGTCATGTGCACTTGCGACGGTTTTGCCATCCGGTGAGAACGCCAAGGCATTAACCCCTTTCTGAATCTCTGGTTCTGTTTGGGACAGTTTCGCAAATGGAGATTTCGCTTTGAAAATAGCCAATTGGCGACCCGTGGCTGCATCCCATAAGCGGATTTTGCCATCTTTCGGGTCTCCGCTGACAAAGGTCATACTGTCCTGAGCGAATGCCAACTCATCAACGGAATGGCGACCGTATTTTCCATCTTCTTCTAACAGTGTTAGGTCAGGACGATAGCTATCCAAATGAATTCTTTGGCTACCACTGACAGGGTCCCAATGGATAATATCGCCAAAATAATTTGGCGTGATAAGTGTTTTGCCATCTTGGGAAAATGTGATCGCTGAAGCTGAATCCCTTCTTGTAGTTAACGGAAGCATTGAAAGTTCACCATGGGTCTCTATATTCCATAGTTGAACGATCCAGTTTGAGGATTCACTAACGGCGAGGATGTGGTTGTCTGGTGAAAACGCCAAATGGTTGACGAAAGCAACTCGGGCAGGCTGCCATTCTGCTGGTCTGGACGGTCCAAACGCTCGGTTGTTGGCGTGTCTTAATTCTGTCGGAAGCAGAATCGTCCCTGCGCCGGTGTTGACATCATATACCCATGCCCCGATTTCAGTCCCGATCGCCAAGCGAGTGCCATCCGGTGAGAATCGCATTGCAACGATTCCACCTTTTCCAAGTCGCGCAATTGCGCCTCCAGGTAACCCGATTTTCGTGTTGTCTTGCGCGAAACTGGTCAGAGGCGGTACAGCATACAACAAAATGAGAAGAAAAAATAGGCGTTTCATACATTAAGTATAGAAATGAAACTGAAAAAGTTTAGGGTGAATTTGATTTTTTTAAAAATTTTGACAAAAAGCCCACTTTATTCCTAAGGATAACGGAATTTCGAGATGGTAGGTGAATAAAAGGCGGGCTTCTCAGCCCGCCTGTGATGGAATTCAGTTTGAACGATACTGTTGTTAGTCTGTCTTGATGTCGCCCCAAGTTGTGGTTAAGTTCCCAACTGGACTTACGGGGAGTGTCCCCTCTTCAACGAAAATTGTCCACATGATAACCGGATCTCCAACAACCTCGTCGATACCGAGCAATTCCACTTTTCCTTCCGGGTAGGGTTCATTCGATTTGTAGATAAAGTACTCGGTCGGGTCGTGCGGGGCATCGAGGAACAGCGATTCATCTGTTTGGGTGAACGCTTTATCAAACCAGCCTTTTGGATCCTGCCCGCGATCTTCAGGAGATTTGTGTCGGCTATCCCACGCTGTGTAGACATAAGCCGACCGATCAATTTCAAACGTTAGGCGATAGTCCTGTCCGCCGGGACAATCCGCTGAAGTGGAGACCTGTGTGAGTCCAAGAAATTCTTTCGGGATATTTGTAATCGTATAGTCCCTATCGTGAAAAAATTTCCCTTTTTCTTCTAACTCGGTCGCTTTATAGACACCGCCCTTATTGTCTTCTATATTCGTCACTTCCACCTTCTCAGCGAAGGCAATTAACGAAGCGACAAGGAACAGTGTAGCCATACAAGCATAAATCAGTCTCATTTTGACCCTCCTTTGTGGGTTGCGTTCAAGTGTCGCAGAAAACTTGAAAAAAAACACAATTTGTGTGATACTAATGATTATACAACATTTTTTCTAATTTACCAAACAAAACCAAATTTTCGCGGATCCAGCGAAATTGTCTCGTTTTTTCTCCTTTTTAGACTTAGAATATCCGAGATCGGTCGCGAATTAACCGGAAACCTGCCCGAAACGTAGTGGAGGGCAGCCCAGGAGGCCATATTTAAAAAAATGGTTGAACACATCGTCCTACTCAAGTTGAAGTCGAAGGTTACCGACGCGCAGCTGGAAACCTTGTCCGATGCGCTTTTCGGGATGGCTGACGAGATTCCCGGCATTGAATCGATAACTGCTGGCACGAACAACAGTCCTGAAGGCAAAAGTCAAGGGTACGCGTACGGTTTTATCGTCCGTTTCACAGACGAAGCGGCACGCGACGCGTATTTGCCACACCCCTTCCACCGTCAAGTAGCCAGCGAACATATCCGTCCACTCGTTGAGGATGTCCTCGTTTTCGATTATTCTGTTCTTTTAAAATAGCACCAAGTGTTGTTCAAGTACCCTGAATGTGGGACGGTTAACCTGTCAGGACCGTCACGCGCCGTTGTTGCATGGCTGCCAGCAGTGGCCAAGATTTACAAGTTGTATCACCGCAAGGAAACTTGAAAAAGCGAGCAGCTTGAAACGTAGTGGAAAGCGGATATACGGAAAAAAACTAATTAACCAGAACTTACCTAACCGAACCGCAAGGAAAAATAAAAATATGAGTTGGAACATAGTTGTTGTTGTTTCAGATACCTTACGAACTGCATACCTCAGTCCTTATGGTAACGATTGGATCCAGACACCGAATTTAGCACGGTTCGCCGAACAGAGCGTCAGATTTACGAACGCACATCCAGAATGCTTGCCGACGATACCGACGCGCCGCACGCTACATACCGGTAGACGCGCCTATCCATTTAGTACGTATACCCCGGTGCCGTGGGATAATGTCTATACTCCCGGTTGGCAGCCGATGTCGTCCGATGAACCCGCAATCGCTGAATCGCTCGTCCGAAATGGGTATCACACCGGTTTCTTTGCTGATGTGCCACACTATTTCGTGCCGGGGATGAACTTCACACGCGGGTTCCGACAGTGGCAGTTTGTCCGCGGACAAGCCGAAGACAGATACCGCGGTGGCGCGCATGCCGATCCGGCACTGATCTCTCGCTATCGCGGGAATCCAGAACGTATCCGTGCGCATCTTGTGAATGTTCAGCCCGAACGTCCCGAAGAGACATGGCCCACAGCGCGGTTGTTCCGCTCCGCGATTGAGTTCGTTGAACACAATCACGAAAACACACCTTTTTACCTCTATGTCGATGGCTTCACACCGCATGAAACATGGGAAGCGCCTATCCACTATTACGACCTCTACGGTAGCCGAGAGGATCGGGAACCGATCTGTCTCAACCTACCCTACGGTTCGCTGAAGGATGATGAACTCGAAGCAAGACTGCCAAGCGTGAAAGCCAACTATGCTGGATTGGTAACCCTCGTGGATACGTGGTTCGGAAGGTTGGTTGATACGATTGATCGCCTTGGGTTACGCGAGAACACACTCATCATTTTCCTCGCAGACCACGGCACAAACTTCGCAGAAAATCCGGACAAAGCCACCGGAAAACCCGCGAACTTCATGTATCCCGGCACGATGGATATTCCTATGATGGTAAGCCATCCGTCCGGTGTAAACGGCGGCACGACCTGCGATGAATTCGTCTATACGCTGGATGTGCCTGCCACTGTTATGGCAGCGAGCCAAGTGGAACCTGCTGGCGAGATTCAAGGACAGAGTCTGCTCCCACTTGTTGAAGGAAAAGACGGTTTTGCGTCGCGTGAATACCTGACGTGTCGTTATGTCAACTCCGTCTGGTATAAAGACGCGAAGAGTTGGTATTTCTCCAGCGTCGATTTTAATGACGGTATCCGCTTGTTTGACCTTGAGGCAGACATCGACTGCCAGCACAACATCGCTGATCAAGGCGCGGAGCGGATCGCGCTTGCCCAAGAACGTATCTTAGCCGATGCAGGTGGTCATCTGCCCCACTACAAACGCCAAGGCAGAACGGATGCACTCGGCAGACCACAGTTCGCTGAGGCGTAGTCTTAGAAAAGAGATGCACATTATTAGCAAAAAGGCGCTGCGCGAATTCTGGGAACGATACCCTGACAGCCAAATGCCGCTTGGACGTTGGTTTAAGCTCATTACCAAAAACTCGTTCGGAAATTTTACCGAATTGCGCGCAGTATTTCCAAGCGCAGATCTTGTGGACAATTTAATTGTTTTTAATATCGGTGGCAACAAGTATCGACTGATTACTTCTATCCATTTCAATCGTGGTAAAGTTTACATTCGTCGTGTGCTAACGCATGAAGAATATGACAGAGGAGGATGGAAAACATGAGTATTATTTCAGAAGATATTCAGACACACTGGAGTGTCGTTCAACCTCTCTTTTCAATTCGCGACGAGAAAGAATATGATAAAGCTATTGCAACTTTAAACGCGTTGATTGATGAAGTGGGAACCAACGAGCAACACCCACTTTATGAACTTCTTGATACGCTGGGGACAGTCATACATGTTTATGAGGAGAAACATCATCCAATTCCTGAATGTAGTGGTGTTGAGGTGCTTAGGTTATTGATGGAAGAACATCAGCTTGAGCCAACAGACCTACCCAATCTCGGTTCGCCCAATATTGTTTTGGAAATCCTTAATGGTGAGCGGGATCTGACAGTCACACACATTCACGCTTTAGCAGAAATGTTTCAGGTTTCACCCGCAGTGTTTGTATGAGGCACGAAGTCGTAAACTATCTTTCTGAGGTTAAGGGAGTTTAAGTTATGCGTCTCTCACACTTCAGTATGCCCTATGTTGCTATTCTCGTTGGTATTGTTGTTGCATTGACACTTCTGTTCTCCTGGAATAGCATTGCACAGGACGGTAAATCAAGCCTTTCCGGTCAGGTTGTAGATACCGATGGAAACCCGGTTGCTGAGCTCAGTCTTGCTGTTAAACCGGTCGAAATTAACATGGGAAAAGAGATAGGACAACTCGCGCCGCTCGCATCTTGGCCACGAGCCGTAACGGATGCAGAAGGGCGTTTCTCTATCGCTAATATCGATCCGGTTTCATCAAGGTTGGTGATGTTTCCTGAACACGGTTCGCGTTTTAAGATTGTATCCGTTCAAATCGGGGACTTGACTTTCCGTTATTATGAGGTGAGTGGTGTTGGTTTTCCGACTTGGTTGGGTCAACTGACCTTTGCGATTGAACCCGGTACATCCGTTGAAGATGTAGTGGTCAAAGTAGAACCCCCTGCTATGCGAATCCGGGGACGCGTACTCTTAGCGGATAGAACGCCGCTTGCCAATGCGGAAATTGATCTCACTATTCGACGACGGCGACTGCGTTATGAAGGTGTCTTCCCTTTTCGCCGCGTTACTGGCGGAAGTGGTGGTGCTTCAAGGAGCCGTACTTGGACTGATGCCCAAGGCTACTTTGTAACATATAATATAAGAGGTGCAAGAGAATACTCGGTAGTGGTGAGATATGGAGGGGTGTCCGCTGAGTCAAGATGGGTTCGTCTTGAGAAGGGAGAACGATACGATAAATTCGTCTTACGGCTCAACGATTTGGCGGAACACCGTGAGAACCGAAGCAAAAGAGAGAAAGCACGGCAAGCGGTATGGACGGTGAACCCTGAAAATGATCACGCTTACAAAAAAATCACATGCGATAGTTGGGCGGACGCGAAAGCTAAAGCAGAAACCGAGGGTGCTTATCTTGTCGCTATCAACGATGCATCGGAGCAGAAATGGCTTGAGGCACTTTATCCTGAGAAAGCATTCTTTTGGATTGGACTGAGTGTTCCAAAAGAAGGGGTGTCATGGCGGTGGGACAGCGGTGAACCGCTGACTTATGCCAACTGGGGAACCCCGGATGGACCTGATAGCACATCCACTATTGCAAAGGAAGTTCCGATTGCCCTAATTTTTGCCTCAAAGCGATGGATGGCAATTGACACCAATAGCCGATTACTGTCTGTTGTTAAACACGCAATTCTCGAAAAAGAACATTACTAACTACGGCTATGCTATAAGGAGGTGTTTTACTATGACCGGTTTTCGTTTCGTACAACACACCTTTACTTTGCTAACAGTGCTCATTGTGTTGAGTTTCGCATGCGTATCCGATATTGCTGCTGAGGCGGAATACGCAACGTTATCCGGACGTGTTATCACTGCGGAAGGCGAGCCAGTTGCTGGTGCATCTATAATGCTCCAAATGTCAACAGCGGAAACTGATTCAGAAGGGCGGTTCGCTTTCACCAAAATCTCTCCAGGGCAAACGCGATTAGAGGTACTGCGTAATCCGATGACGAAAAGCAGTCCGTCACAGCCAAGCAACACTGAGATTCGAGCGATTAAGTTCGGGAAAGTGACGTTCTACCCGCATGTCTTACATGATTCGTCCAGGAGTGCTACTTTTGCGATTGAACCGGGAACGGACATCAAGGACGTAGAAGTCATTATGGAACGTCAGCTGATTGTTCGAGGCAGGGTCGTTTTCAAAAACGGTGAATCGTTTGCGAATACATCCCTTAAAATTAAGATTGATCGATTAGATTTGGACGGGACAGACGGTTATGGCTTCAACCGTTCCTTTCAGACAGAAGCAGAGGGCAACTTCGTATATGCGACGTACACCCCTGGAATCTACATACTGTCCGTTAACCATCGTGGGCTTTCCGCGGCATCAGAACCTTTTATTATTGAAGCAGCCAAACCGCATGAAACAGTTAGGTTGACACTTAGCGGCAATGCCCCTGATCTTTCCGTGTCGCCGCCTGAGGCACCCAAAAAACAGCGTCTGTATCACCCCGCGTATGTCTCAGATGCTCCAGGGATGTGGATAATAAACCCCGCAAATGGACACGCCTACAAATGGATTGAATGCGCTGACCGAGAGGATGCCCAAATCCAAGCTGCACTTGAAGCAGCACATCTGGTTACAATTACGAATGAAGCAGAGCAGATATGGCTTGAAGCCGTTTTTAGACTCGGCCCGTATTGGATCGGTTTGACGGATGTTGAGAAAGAGGGGGAGTGGCAGTGGGAAACGGGAGAACCTCTTACATACACTAATTGGAAAGTGGATGATGAGAATAATCAATTTTTGCGTGAACCGCCAGCTTTCCCCAAGTTCTTAGGTGCTGAAGATGAGGAACAGTTCCCGGAAGAAAATAATGAGAAAGACTACGTCATCATGTCTGACTTGGCTTGGGACGAGGTGATAGGAAAATGGAAGACAGTCGATCATCCAAAAATGGCACGCATGGCGATCCTTGAGAAGAAGGGAAATTAAATAATGACGCATTCATGTTTCAGAAGATTCCGTGTTGCAATGCTTGTTAGCCTTGCTGTGTTTATACTCATATTTTCTTCGGATGGTGTTGCACAGATGGGTAAATCAAGCCTTTCCGGTCGCGTTATAGATACAAACGGAAAACCTGTTGCCGGACTTGAACTGGCTATAAAACCTGTTGAAATTAAAGAACCGAGGGACATGGTGCCGCGCACACCTTTCTCAGATTGGGCGCGAGTGGTAACCGATAAGGAAGGACGTTTCTCTTTCCCGAATATAGATTCAGGTTCATCACAATTCGTGATGTTTCCTGAAAGTGCTTCGGATTACGAAATTATATCGCTTGAAACTGGGGATTTAACTTTCTATTCCACAGCGTTTCTTCCGAATTTTCCGATATGGTTCGGTAAACTCACTTTCACGATTGAACCGGGGACACATCTTGAGAACGTTGTCGTCAATGTGAAACCACCACGGATGCGAATTCGGGGACGAATTCTTTTAAAAGACGGAACACCGCTTGTCAATACAGAGGTTGGGCTTACTGTCCGGCGGCGACAACGAGATACAACCTTGTTTATCTTGCCTGGTGGTGGTAATGCTGGATCCTCGGGAAGAAACGTTAAAACCGATGCCGAGGGCTATTTCGTGTCATACTATCCAGATGAGGCTTCGGAATACTCAGTAATAGTAAAGTGTGATGGTGCCTCCGCGAAATCACGGTGGTTTCGTCTTAAAGAAGGGCAGCGGAACGATAAACTCGTTTTGGTCCTCAAAGACTTAGAGGAACATCGCGTCAGCCGAAAAGAGAGGGTGAAAGCGCGACAAGCCGTGTGGGTGGTGAATCCTGAAAATAACCACGCTTACAAGAAAATTCAGTGCGACAGTTGGGAAGCCGCGAACGCCCAAGCAGCAGCCGAAAACGCATATCTCGTTGCGATTAACGACGCATCAGAACAGAAATGGTTGGAGGGACTTTATTCGGAGAAAGCGTTCTTTTGGATTGGATTGCGTCTTCAAGAAAAAGGTGGTACATGGCAGTGGAACAACGGTGAACCTGTCACTTATGCGAATTGGATAACAGGGCAGAAACCTGATACTGCCTCTGTCAGTGAAGCCGAACTTCCCGTTGCTATGGAATTCTTTGCAAAAAGATGGATGGTAATTGGATCCGAAAATCCGTTCTTGCCTATTGTTAAGCACGCAATTCTTGAAAAAGAGGATACACCCACACAGCCTACCGAATCGGCGCAGTAAATCTTGCACGGATGGCACCTGCATTTCCAAAGGAAAATGGCAAGATGCACAGCCTAACAGGCTATGCTACATAAGGAGATATTCGTTATGACTGGTTTCCATTTTACCAAACAGCTTTCTATAGTGCTAACGGCAGTTATTGTGTCGGGATTTGCGGTGATATATCAGACTCCTGTTGAGGCGCAGCCATCAACGTTGTCTGGGCGCGTTATCGGAACCAACGGCGAACCGATTGCTGAAGCATCTATCGCGCTTTTGTACGTCAAGGTTGCTGAAAACGGACAAATGGATACCTTGTACGATAGGTCCCTGTACCCTTTCCTACGCCAGCAGCCAGCCCATTTCCCGGAGGAGCTCAGGGGAAAGACTCCAGGTGAAGATGAACGTCAGGCGCGTCCACCCTTTTTAGAATCCAAGACTGATTCAGAAGGACAATTCACCTTCACCAACATCGCTGCCGGAATGGTGCAATTAATGGTCTTGCCGATGGAAAACGATCCGGCACCTCAGAATGTGAAGCCTGTCCCTGAGATTCAAACCATTAAGTTCGGAGAAGTGAGGTTTCACCCGCATGACTTCTCTTTCTTTCCACCAATCGGGGCAATTACATTTGCTGTCAAGTCCGATTCAACCATCAAAGACGTAGAAGTCGTCATTGAAACCCGACCGAAACCGAAAATTCAAGGTAGACTCATCTTCAAAAACGGTGAACCGCTTGCTGATACAACCGTTAAGTTTAACATCGGACGCTTAGACTTGGATGATGGAGGTGATCCTGTCTTCAGTCGTTCATTGCATACAGATGCAGATGGAAACTTCGTATCCGTTATATATGTACCTGGTACCTATGCGTTATCCGTTAACCATCGTGGACTTTCTGCGATGTCAGCACCTTTCACCGTTGAAGCCGATAAATCGCATGAAGCGGCCGTTTTAAGGCTTAATGGTAATCCTGCCGATCTTTCAGAGTTACCATCTGAGAGACCCGAAGAACGGCGATATGGGGTGCCGGATGTTCCGGGTGTATGGATCGTGAATCCTGCGAATGGGCACGCTTACAAGTGGGTTGCTTGCAATGACCGAGAGGACGCACAAGCTCAGGCTGCCGATGAGGAGGCGCATCTCGTTACGATTACGAGTGAAACAGAGCAGATATGGCTTGAAGCTGTCTTTGGGCGTGGCCCGTATTGGATCGGTTTGACCGATGTCCTCAAAGAAGGTGAGTGGATATGGGAGACTGGGGAACCTGTTACATACACTAACTGGGGAAAGAACGATGAGGATGAGGACGTTTTGGACGAACCGCCCGCGCTGCTCAAGGCATTCGGTGCTAAAGGTGATCGCCAAGGTCGGGAAGAAGGTATGAATGACTACGTCATCATGTCCTCTCGCTGGGATCAAGAGATAGGGAGATGGTATCCAGTGAATTCAGAAGGTGCCGGTCGCGGTCCTCACGGCAGAGCGTCAATGGCGATCCTTGAGAAAGACGGTTTGCAATCCAAAATACACGGTTTGCCGCTGTCCGACATCATTCCAGAAGATAATTGATGAAATAGAGCGATTTTGCTTCGGTGTTTCTTCAGGTGTACGGGGAGGTACTCTGACGTTAGAGATTCACCTTACCGAACCGCAAGGAAAAATAAAAAATGGAGACCCAATTTTCCCGGCTGAGTCAACATCTATATGTCCATCACGGGCATGTCAATACCGGTATCCTCTGTGATGGAGACCGCGCACTCCTCATTGATCCAAGTGGCACTACTTTCCAGATGACACTCGGAGAACTCGGTATTACAAAAGTTGATCAGATTCTCTTTACGCACCACCATCGCGATAGTACAACAGATTTTCCTATATCTGATGGTGTCCGTGTCGGCGTGCCAACGGAGGAAGCATCGTGGTTTACTGAGGTCGAAACCTTTTGGAACGATTCACAATACCGATGGCACCTCTACAACTACCATCCGCACAATCTCATGCTTGCCGATGCTATCCGAGTGACAGATACGTATACCGAGGGTGCACAGATTGCGTGGGGTTCAGCATCGCTGACAGTCCTCGAAACACCGGGACACACCGATGGCAGTGTTACTTATCTCATTGATGTTGATGGCAAACGCTTCGCCTTTACCGGCGACCTCATCTACGATGAAGGTCAGTTATGGGAACTCTATAGTCTACAGAAGGGACAGCAGACCAGCGACTATCACGGGTTCCTCGGTGCGCGAGATGAACTGAAACAGAGCCTTGAAAAGGTGCGTCAGGCATCGCCAGCTATGCTTATTCCCACGCACGGTGCTGTCATGGACAACCCAGACAGGGCAATTGACGCGCTTTTGGAACGGTTGGCGTACTGCTATGATAAATATGTGGCGATATCTGCGCTCCGGCACTACTTTCCGCAGCTTTTTGCCGAATTTGAGGGACATCCCGGTCACATGCCGATCCGGGAGGGCAAACCGCCTCCCGAATACTTACGGCACTTCGGCACAACATGGCTGATTATCTCTGAGAGAGATGAAGCGTTCGTTATGGATTGCGGTTCACCGAATGTCATTAAACAAATTCAGCAGTTACAGGCGGATGGCGAAATCTCGGAGGTTACACAGTTTTGGGTAACGCACTATCACGACGACCACGTTAACGCTATCCCCGAATTTCAGGAAACATTTCCTTGCGAAACGATAGCAGATTCAGTTGTCGCAGCGGTCATCACAAACCCGATCGGCTTTCGGCTTCCCTGTATTTCGCCTGCTGTTACGCGCGTGGATCGCATTACGCGTGATGGTGATTCTTGGCAGTGGAATGAATTCACAATGACGGCATACCATTTTCCGGGTCAGACCTATTATCACGGTGGGCTGCTTGTCGAGGGACGCGGTGTACGGATGTTCTTTGGGGGTGACTCCTTCACGATGGCAGGGATTGACGACTACTGTTCCGGTAATCGGAACCTACTCGGTGCGGATGTCGGTTATGAAAAATGCCTGCGTCTGATTCAGGAACTCAAGCCGACGCATATTTTTAACTGCCATGTCGATCCGGCGTTTGACTTTACCGATGCTGAGATTGTGTGAATGTTGGACACACTCGCTGAACGTGAGAAATGTTATACCGAACTCTTCCCTTGGGACCACGCCAACTACGGCATGGACGAACATTGGGTGCGTTGCTATCCTTATGAGCAGGAAGTTGTACCCGGCGGAACAGCACAGTTGCGGTTAGAGATAACGAACCATTCGGACGAGCCACGTACAGCGACTGCCCAACCGATCCTACCAGCATCATGGGATACAGAAATTACGCCAGCAGAAACAACGATTCCGCCGAGAACAGACGGGCACATCGATTTTTCTATTCCGATTCCAGTAGGGGTTGGGTTACCCAACCCCTACACAGCGTCGGGACGAATTGTTATACCTGTAGACCTCACCTATAACGGACAGCCGCTTGGTCAATTCCGAGAAGCGATCTTCGTTCTCAATGGAGGTTAAAAAACTTGTGCTAAACTTATCACATTCTACTGTTGACATCGCTATTACCTGTAGCGATTTTGCAGCGTCATTAGACTTCTATCACAATAAATTGGGTTTTGAGATTGTGTTGGATCTGGAGATTCCAGATAATCTTGC
>JAGFCB010000159.1 GCA_022394775.1 Candidatus Poribacteria bacterium | reverse complement strand
AACTCGACTGCATGAAGTTGGAATCGCTAGTAATCGCGAATCAGCAGGTCGCGGTGAATACGTTCCCGGCCCTTGTACACACCGCCCGTCACGCCATGGGAGTTGGTAGCATTCAAAGCGGGTGACCCAACCTTCGGGAGGGAGCTCTCTAAAGTGAAACCGATAACCGGGGCGAAGTCGTAACAAGGTAGCCGTAGGGGAACCTGCGGCTGGATCACCTCCTTTCTAAGGAGCAGTAACAGAAGGATTCTCACAGAGTCCTTGTGTTCAACGCTCTGAACCTTACAAGACACGCACCGACACTGACACTATTTGACTTTCAGGAACATTTTTCCTACAACATATAGCAAGCCTTTTGCTGTTCCCTTATATTCCCAATCTGATTTTCGTTTTATAACTAAACCTAACTCTCCTTCAAATTCTGTTCACAAAAAGAGAATTTTAAGTCTAAGTTTCTGGTTTCCTAACTTTTTTCTCACCGTCCGATCCACTGACACAACCAGAGGGGAAATAAAATGAGAATTACAGTATTTGTTGGAACACTCGTTTTTTTAACGGTGTTTAACATCGCAAACGCGAAGATTCTTTTTACGGATGACTTTGAACAGGATGACATCGGTAAAGAACCGTCGAAATGGGAACACCTCAACTTTAACTCCGGCAACTCAAAAATCATTGTTGAAAAAGATCCAACCGATCCGCAGAACAAGGCAGCCAAAACGACAGGCATCGGGCTTTACATACCGATAGCCGATGGCAGAGAGGAATGGCGGGATTACATTTGGGACTTTGATTGGATGTGGGAAACTGATAGTTTTGTAGGTACGATCTATCGAGTGGAAGGTGGGCTTAAAGGGGCTGAATCTCATTTTCACGGCAGTCGTCGCACCGGTGCAGTCAATATTCAGATTTATACACGGAAAGCGGGGGCTTGGGCACTGGTTGGCACCGGACAGTTTCCTAACGAGAACAATGTATGGTATACGCATCGACTGGTTATGAAAGGCGGGCAACATCAGATGTATCTGAGGAAGCGGGAGGACGAATTACCACCCTCGGATTGGCATCTCGATGAAAATCCCATTGTAGAAGTTGACAATGACACCTTCAAAACAGGTCCCGTCGGTATGATGGGCATTACCGGTGGTGTCAGTTTTTTTGATAATATGGTTGTTGTCGAAAGCGTCACCGATATTGATAAGGTGCGTCCCGTTTCTCCGCGTCTTAAATTGACAACGGCTTGGGGTGTAATTAAAAGCAGATTTTAACAAATTAATTTGACAAACCCCCTTTCGAGGTGTATAATTAATAGTGTTTTTGCGAGCATTTTTCTCTCCAAGACCCTTTTCGTGGGCTTATAGCTCAGACGGTTAGAGCGCACGCCTGATAAGCGTGAGGTCCCTGGTTCGATTCCAGGTAAGCCCACCACTTCTTTTTCCCACTGTTCTCCATACATACATCCCCCTTCACTTCCCTGACGCATAGACCAATCCCACAGACTGCCAACCCATATCAAAATCAGTTCTACCCTGTCTATTGCATCACTTTCCCTTGACTTCTAATAGTTTTAGCGAACCACGGTAAAATGCAGCAACTTTTTTTTCCATCGCGCGCGTCACTATATAATGTAAGTATTAGTATTGAACTCAGGTCTCTGAAAAAATACGAATGAAGAAAACGCGTTAGATCGGATTATAACATATCGATGATAGTCACCAAACAAGGCTTGAAACGTCGCCGGTAAAAACGTTTTGCATTTGCTGAAAAAGGAAGGAACTGGTAAACTGGTATAGGGGAAATTTCATAATGCTAACACTTATCCGCCGCGAACTTCTTGACAACCTAATGACCTTCCGATTTGCGGCAGCAGTCTTTATTATGCTACTGCTTGTCGTCTCGAATACTGTTGTGCTTATTAAGGACTATGAGCGGCGATTGGCAGATTACAACACTGCTGTCAAAACGCATCACCAGCAACTGCAGGAGAAAAAAACTTATTCAGCAGGGAGATTGCACGTTGATCGTCCCCCCAATCCTTTGAGCATCTTCAATATTGGGATGGATAAACAACTTGGTAACCAAGTGGAGGTCTACTTCGGGTTTGTACCGACGTTGTGGGATGCCAAAATGCACGGCTCGGATAACCCGATTATGAATATTTTCTCTTCGATTGATATTGCCTTTATCTTTAAGGTGGTTCTGAGTCTACTTGCACTTATATTCGCCTATGATACGCTCGCTGGAGAACGTGAGCAAGGTACGTTACGCTTGGTCCTGACGCATCCCGTCCGTCGCGGACACATTCTGTTTGCTAAGTATATGAGCGCGATGGTGTGCCTGTTGGTGCCTTTACTGATGAGCGTCTTACTCGCAGTAATTTTACTCACGACATCTACCTCGATCTCTCTAAGCACTGACGATTTTCTCCGTATGGCTGGGTTTATTTTAACGACGATTGTTTATCTTTCGGTGTTTTATCTCATCGGCATGCTCATTTCCGCACTGACGCGTCGAACGGGTACCGCGCTCATGCTTTCTATGTTCGTGTGGGGATTTTGGGTCTTGATCTACCCGAACATGATCCTTGCCTCGATTCTTCCGCAACCCACAGTGGAAGCGCGCGCCTCGTCAACTTTCAACCAAATTGAACAGTTATGGGAAGAATTCGAGAGAGAACAAGAACAGTACCTTAAGAACGATGCTGTACCCGGCGAGGATCCGGGTTTTGGTATAGGGTGGGTCGGAGGTTCCATGAACCGCCTCAACAAAGACGCAGCCACACTCCAATATTACTATAAAAAAGGATTCAACATCACAGAAATTGACGAGAGATCCGAGCCTCAGATGCCTCATATACAAAATTATTACCAATTTCTCGTACCCTTGACCATCGACATAGCAGACCGAACATGGCGTATCCGAAAACCGGCGCTTGAGAAAATCTATGTACGACCAGCGTTAATTGATAGAATATTGTTGAAAGTTTCACCCATCGGTATGTACGATACGGCAACACAAGCCTGGGTAGGCACGGACCTTCTCGGTATTCAAGATTTTTTTTCGGCAGCACGGCAGTACCGAAAAACCGTCATCGACTTCTTCTACGATAAAAACGCATTCGCGTCTCGGCAGTGGATTGCTGCAGATAAGGGGGCTGCCGACTGGAGTACGCTCCCCCAATTTTCTTTTCAGAGAAGTGGTATCCGCATAAATGCGACGCGAGCATTGCCAGATATATTCCTACTGTTAATGACCAATATTGTTCTGTTTATCATAATATTCCTGATTTTCATCAAAACTGAAGTGTAGAATGGTTATAAGTTAACAGTTATAAGTTATAAATTAAGAGAGTTCAGGGACTCCGAACGCCTCTTTCTTATAATCTATAACCAATCTTCTGAAAACTGATAACTGAAAGGATTACGCAGTAATCCGTACTGATAACTAATAACTCATGTGGCATATCGCTAAACGTGAACTCTACGACAATCTCAATAGCCTCCGATTCGCGCTCGCAACCGTGCTACTGCTCGGATTGATGCTGACCAACGCTGCGGTGTATCTGCATGAGCAGCCGAAGCGGACACAAAAGTATAACGCTGCAGTCACTGAATCTGTGAATGATTTGACAGTTCGAGCAGACAGTTTATATACACTCGCGCGAGAAGGACCGGGATTGCTTTACAAAAAACCGTCCTCGCTCCGTTTCTGTGCAGAAGGCGGCGAACCTTTTTTACCCAACGTCGTTGGCGGGGCTTTTCTCTGGTCCATTAGTGGCGGATTAAAGGGCTTCTGGCGGTTAAACTATCCGTCTACCACTCCCAACCTGACGGATATTCGTCCGAACGTTACCAAAGTCGATTGGGCGTTTATTATCGGCTATGTTTTGAGCCTGATCGCGATTTTGTTCACTTTCGATGCCATCTCGGGGGAACGCGAACTCGGTACACTGCGATTGATGCTGGCAAATCCGATGCCACGCTACACTATACTGATCGGTAAATTTTTGGGGGCATTAATTAGTATTGGTATCCCGCTCACGCTTGCGGTATTGATGAACTTATTGTTGATTTCTACATCGAGTGCTGTGCAACTCGGTCCCGATGCATGGGAACGTTTGGGTATCATTTTCTTTATCGCCATTTTGTACACCGGTCTTTTTCTGGCGTTGGGGCTGCTGGTTTCTACCTGTGTTTCGCGGAGCGCGGTGTCTCTTGTGATCCTCTTGTTGATTTGGGTTACCTTCGTCGTCTTTGTACCGAGTACGCTCGCCTCTATTGCAGGCGGATTTTCATCACCGATGTCAACAGATGAACTTTGGCAACGCCGAGGTGAACTTTATGCCAAACGTTGGGAACGGTACGATGCTTATTTTGCAGAAAGGGTTGAACGGTCTAAAGAAATACAGTTTAAAGGGGAACACGTCATCGCAGAAGCGGAAGAACAGGAACGCGTAAACGAGGAACACTTGGCACAACAGATTGATCAGGTTAAATTTGCGCGCCGGACAACCCAGATTTCACCGATAGCGATTGCCCAACATCTCATTGAATCCTTCGCCGGAACGGGTTTCGAGCGGCATTTACAATTTTTAGAGAATACGAGAACCCATGCCCGACAATTTCGCAAATTTATCGCTGACACCGATAGCGGCGACCCAGAAAGTTCCCATATTATAGGCATACGTCAAGGGATGTCCGAAAAGCCTGTCAGCCCAGCGGCAGTGCCAAAATTTGAAGATACATTGAACCTCAATCAAGATTTCAATGCAGCAATGATGGATTTACTATTGCTGGTTCTTTTGTTTGTTGTGCTACTATCAGGTGCGTATCTCGCGTTTGTGCGCGTTGAGGTCTAAGAAAAATGATGACCCTGATCCGTCGAGAACTCCTCGACAACTTAATGACATTTCGATTTGCGGCAGCTACCTTTATAACGTTGTTGCTTGTGGTTGCCAATACCTTTGTGTTAATTATAGATTATGAACGCCGTTTGGCAAGTCATAACGATGCTGTCAAAATGCATCAGCGTCAACTGCAGGAGAAAATCACCTATTCCGCAGGTGAAGTGCGTGTTGACCGTCCCCCGAACCCGTTAAGCATCTTCAATGTCGGGTTTGATAAGCGTCTCGGAAATGAGATAGAGGTATCTCACAAATTGGTTCCGTCGCTGTGGGATGCTGGCATGCACGGGTCGGATAACCCGTTCATGGATATGTTCGCTTCAATGGATATTGTTTTTATCTTTGAGGTAATCCTGAGTCTGTTCGCACTCATTTTTGCATATAACGCGTTCGCGGGAGAATACGAAAGTGGAACCCTGCGTTTAGTCCTGACGCATCCTATTGGACGCGGCAAAATATTGGTTGCGAAATACCTGAGTGCAATGCTTTGCCTAATTGTGCCGTTGTTGATGAGTTTGCTCCTTTCGATAATTTTGCTGACGACATCCACCTCTATATCCTTGAACAGTGATGATTTTCTTCGCATCGGTGGGATAATTTTAACATCGGTCGCGTATCTTTCGGTATTCTACCTTATCGGGTTGCTGATTTCAGCGGCGACGCGTCGAACAAGTACTGCCTTGATGTTATCAATGTTTGTTTGGGGGTTTCTGGTGTTAGTCTACCCGAACGTGATTCTGACCGTGATCCCGCGTCCGGAGTCACCAGATGCCCTCAGAACGTCCGCTTTCAACCGTATCGAAAATATATGGGAGACATTCGACAGAGAGCGCAAACACTACTTGGCGACCGATGATTTTCCTGGCGAAGATTGGGGATATGAGTTAAGAGGGTGGGGTTGGCGCAGTGAAGGCTTTCGGGATTACCCTCGGATCCTGCTGTACACCTATAGAAGTGTCATGGACTTTGAAGGATTTGGTGAGAAAGATGAACCAAAGATGCCGCACGCACAGAAACATTTCGGTTTCCTTGGCGCGCAGACGATTGATGCAGCGGATCGAACATGGCTCATCCGAAAGCCCGCGCTCGAAGAAATCTTCATTCAACCGGCAAATATGGAGAGAGTCTGGTTGAAACTCTCGCCCGTAGGGGTGTATGATGCTGCAACGCAAGCGTGGGCAGGAACTGACCTACTCGGCATCAGAGACTTTTTTCACGCTGCGAGACAATATAGACAAAGTCTAACGAACTTCTTCTATGATCATAAGGTGTTTGAATCGAGACAATGGTTCTCTGGGGACAAGGGCGCGGCGGACTGGAGTGGTCTGCCCCAGTTCGCCTTTCAAAGAGATGACATTAACACAAATGCCAAGCGGGCATTGCCGGATGTATTTCTACTGCTTATGCTTAACGTTGTCCTGTTTATCGTGATATTTCTGATTTTTGTCAAGAGTGAAGTGTAGAGTAGTCATCAGTTATCAGTTATCGGTTGTCACTTAAAAGACATTTGCTTAAGTCAAAACTCTCTTCTAAGGAATACCGAAAACTGATAACCGTAAACCATTCCACTGAAAACTGAAACCTAAACGATAGTCTCTTAACTGAAAACTGATAACCGATAACTGGAAACTAAAAAAATGATTTGGCACATTGCGAAACGTGAACTGTCTAACAATCTTAATAGCCTCCGATTCGCGCTGGCAACCGTGTTGCTGCTTGGGTTAATGCTGACCAACGCCGTTGTACATCTCCGGGAACATCCAGAGCGGGTGAAACGATATCGTGAGAATGTCTCTAACCACCAGAATCACATCGCAGCGCACGCCTCAAACGGTCTATATGATCTTGCGCAAGAGGGACCTGGCAACCTTTACAAAAAACCGTCTGATCTCCGTTTTTGTGCAGAGGGTGGCGAAGCGTTTATGTCAGATCGGGCACAAGCGGGTTACCACCGTTGGAGTACCGGCACACTCAAAAGCTTTTGGATACTCGCATACCCATCTGCCACCCCGAATCGGGATAATGTGCGTCCGGAGGTTACCAAAGTGGATTGGGGGTTCATCATCGGTTACGTTTTAAGCCTTGTCGCACTCCTATTTACCTTTGATTCGATTTCAGGTGAACGCGAACGCGGCACACTCCGCCTGACCTTGTCTAACCCAATTCCGCGGCACACCGTGCTAATTGGTAAGTTTTTAGGGGCGTTTATCAGTGTGAGTATACCCTTCATTCTTGCTGTGCTGGTGAATCTTTTGGTAATTTCTACATCAAGTGGTGTCCACCTTGATGCGGAGGCGTGGGGACGTTTAGGCATTATTTTCTTCGTTGCTGTGCTTTACACCGGTCTTTTTCTTGCATTAGGGATGCTCGTGTCGGCACGGGTGCAACGGAGCGCGGTGAGTCTCGTCATACTTCTATTGGTTTGGGTTGTATTTGTAGTATTCATGCCGAGTACCCTCGCTTCGATTGCGGGGCGATCTACATCATCAGGGCCTACTTATGACTTCTCGGAACGTTCATGGAAACTTCATGAGGAACTATCAAGTGACTACTACTCCAGTCACTATAAAGAACCAGAAGGTTCTACCAAGCGAATAGAGATTGATGGTGCCTACGTCACCAAAGATGCCGAGCAGCAAGAACGGTTACACGCAGAACGCTTAAATCGGCGAATTGCGGAGGTACACCGCGCGCGTACCATCACACGTATTTCGCCTGTTACAATTGTGCAGAACCTTATCGAATCCTTCGCTGGTACCGGGTTTGAACGGCATCTCCAATTCTTAGAAAATGTCCAAACTTACGCCCGAGAATTCCGAACATTCATTGTTGATACAGATAGCGCGGATCCAGAAAGTCTTCATATCTTTGGTGTTCGGACGGGTATGTCGCAGGAACCTGTCAATCCAGAAGCTGTCCCGAAATTTGAAGATACGCTTAATCTGAGTAGGGACTTCAATACGGCAGCAACGGAATTGCTACTGTTAACGTTATTCGTCTTAGTGCTGCTGTCGGGTGCGTATCTGGCGTTCGTGCGCGTTGAGGTGTGATAGAAAATGCTTAAAACACTCATTGGTAGAGAACTCCTTGACAATCTGATGACATTCCGATTCGCGGCAGCAGTTTTCATTACGTTGTTGCTTGTGGTCGCCAATACCGTTGTGCTTCTCAAGGACTATGAACAGCGATTAACTGCTTACACCACGGCTGTCCAGGAGAGTCACGAGGAATTACGCGAGGAAAAAACCTATTCCGGTTATGGCGGAGCATTAATTGTCCATCGCCCTCCGAACCCGTTGAGCATTTTCAATCTCGGATTAGATAAACAGGTGGGGAACAAAATAGAGGTATACCACGCGTTTGTGCCGACAATTTGGGATGCGGAGAAACACGGGGCGGATAATCCATTTCTCAACCTCTTCACTTCAATTGATATTGTGCTTGTTTTTCAGGGCGTACTCAGCCTGCTCGCGCTGATTTTCGCTTACGACGCGCTCGCCGGCGAACGTGAACGCGGTACGTTACGTCTCGTGCTGACGCACCCAATCCAGCGCGGCTACATCCTATTTGCCAAGTACATCAGCGCGATGCTCTGTCTACTTGTGCCGTTGTTGATAAGTCTTCTTTTGTCCATCATCTTGCTGACGACATCCACTAAGGTTGCCCTGAACACAGATGATTTTCTTCGCATCGGCGGGATTGTTTTAACATCACTTCTTTATGTGTCGTTGTTCTACCTCATCGGCTTGTGCATCTCGGCGATAACGCGTCGCACCAGTACCGCGCTCATGCTTTGTATGTTCGTCTGGGGAGTCTTAGTGCTTGTGTATCCAAATCTGATTCTTACGGCAGTTGAAATCACCCCTAAACCAGACGCGAAAATATCCGTCTACAATCAAATCAAACAGACGTGGGAAGAATTCGAGAGAGAAAAGAAGCAGTTTATCCGCAATGATGCCGTTTTAAGCCGCCCATCGCGAGGCGGTGAAGATATGGATGCGGGGTTTGGCTTGGAAGGCGTTGAATACACTTTCTGGAAGGATGAGGACAAACCATCAATACTGCTCTATTTTCACCAAACCGGATTGTACGCCGGAAAAATTAAAGCGGAATCTGAGCCGCAGGTGCCACACGTACAGAATTATTACAACTTCTACAATAGAGAAACTGTCAATATTGTCGAACGAACGTGGCTTGTGCGGAAACCGGCACTCGAGGCGATCTACGTCCAACCCGCAAATTTGGGACGAATGTTGTTGAGGTTTTCACCGGTTGGGCTGTATGACGCAGCGACCGAAGCCTGGGCAGGCACCGACTTAAAGGGTATTCAAGACTTTTTCAGCACAGTTCAACGTCACCGGCGTGCAGTCGTTGACTATTTCTATGACAAAAAGATATTTGAATCGCGACAATGGTTCGCTGCGGACAAAGGCACAGTTGACTGGGATACACTCCCTCAGTTTTCCTTTCAGAGAAGCGATACCGGTATCAATGCGAAACGAGCACTCCCGGACATGCTTCTGTTGCTGACAATGAATGTTATTCTCTTTATGGTGATATTGCTGATTTTTATCAAAAGTGAGGTATAGGATGGCTGTCGGCAGTCAGCCATCAGTTGTCGGTATGTGAGCACACACGTCTTGCTTGAATACTACAAGGCTCTCTTGCCGACTGCTAATTGTTGATAGCCGACAGATTAAAAAAAATGTGGCATATTACGAAACGTGAAATCTACGATAATCTCAACAGCCTTCGATTCGCCTTAACAACTGTATTGTTGCTGGCACTGATGGTAACCAATGCTGTTAAGCATCTCCGAGAGCACCCAAAACGGGTACAGCGGTATCAGGACGCTGTCACCGAATCTTTGAGTCACTTAACGGATCGCGCCAACGATAGTCTCTATACACTGGCACAATACGGACCGGGAAACTTCTACAAAAAGCCGTCTCCCCTTCACTTCTGTGCAAACGGAGGTGAACCCCTCTTACCTGATGCTGTTGAAGTGGACGAACCACCTGTGTTTATGACCGATGCAGAAGGCAACCGGCTCCTCGAAGGTATCTGGAGCCTGTCCTATCCAGATGCCAACCTACATAATAAGGACGTTGGACCGAAGGTTTCACAAGTGGATTGGGCATTCATTATCGGTTCCATCTTGAGTTTGATAGCCCTCTGGTTCACCTTTGATGCCTTCTCCGGTGAACGCGAGCACGGCACACTCCGCTTGATGTTAGCGAATTCAATTCCGAGACACACTGTCCTTATCGGCAAATTCTTGGGAGCATTGCTCAGCATTAGCATCCCGTTTGCACTTGCTGTATTGGTGAACCTTTTATTAATTTCTACTGCAAGTACCGTTCACCTGACAACAGAAGCGTGGGGACGCTTAGGTATCATTTTCGCGATCGCGCTTTTGTACACGAGTCTATTTGTGGCGTTAGGGTTGTTAGTCTCGGCGCGCGTACAACAGAGTGCTGTAAGTCTGATGATACTGCTGTTAACATGGGTAACCCTTGTCGTTTTTATGCCCAGTACCCTCGCTTCAATCGCAAGTAGTTTCTCACCTGCGGTATCCTTTGATGAATTTTGGCAGCAGCGGAACCCAATTGAAGAGGACTTATGGGATAAATATAAGGAAGGGCTTTGGTCCAGCGAATTGGACAACAGGAAGTTGAGAGCGAAAAGCGAGTTTTACACCGAAAACGCTGAAAGAGAAGAACGCAGGCAGGAAGAACAATTAAAGTACCGGACTTCTCAGGTGCACCGCGCGCGTGCTATCACCGGTATCTCACCCGCCACACTTCTGCAGCACCTTATTGAAGGGTTTGCTGGAACCGGATTTGAGCGACATTTGCAATTTGCAGAAAATACACAACGTTATACCCGTCAATTGCGTGAATTCGTTGCTGACACGGATAGGGCAGATCCAGAAAGTCTTCATATTTTAGCCGTTCCTGAAGGTATGTCCAAGAAGCCCATCAGTCCAGACGCGGTGCCGCGATTTGAAGATACACTCAATCTGAGTAAGGACTTCAATACGGCAGCGATGGAATTGTTACTGCTAACCTTATTTGTCTTAGTGCTTCTGTCGGGTGCGTATCTGGCGTTTGTGCGCGTTGAGGTATGATAGAAAATGATGCTTACACTCATCCGCCGAGAACTTCTCGACAACCTCATGACATTCCGATTCGCAGTGGCAGTGTTCATCATGTTGTTACTTGTTGTCGCGAATACCGCTGTGCTGATAAAAGATTATGAGCGGCGGTTGGCAGGTCACAAAACGGAGGTACAAAAGAGTCGGGAGTATATGTTGGAAGGCAAGACTTATTCAGTAGCTGAACTAAACATTGATCGCCCGCCTAACCCGTTGAGCATTTTCAATACTGGTTTGGACAAACGGTTGGGTAACGAAATCTGGGTATATTACGGTCATGTACCAACGTTGTGGGACGCGGAAAAGCATAGTTCTCAGAATCCGTTTATGAATATTTTATCTTCAATTGATATTGTCTTTATCTTTGAAGGGGTTCTTAGCCTACTCGCACTAATCTTCGCCTACGACACATTGGCAGGGGAATACGAGCGCGGTACGTTACGTTTAGTCCTGACCCATTCTGTCAGTCGTGGACACATATTACTTGCGAAATACATAAGTGCGATGGTGTGCCTCCTTGTGCCACTGCTCATGAGTCTGATCCTCGCGATGTTCTTGCTAACAACATCTCCCTCATTCTCACTGAGCACGCCTGACTTTCTCCGCATCGGTGGGATTATGGTCGCCTCCATCGCGTACCTGTCTGCGTTCTATCTCATTGGTATGCTCATTTCGGCGATGACGCGCCGGACGAGTACCGCATTGATGCTCTCTATGTTCGTGTGGGGATTTTTAGTCTTGGTGTATCCAAATATGATTGTCGCGGTAATCCAACCGTCTAATCCGCCAGAGGAACGTAGGGCATCTGTTCATAATCACATCAAACAGATATGGGAAGAATTTGAGAGAGAGCGGAAGCATTTTCTTGCCACTGATACTCACTTAGAAGGGGACCCGTACGGTAATATGCGATGGAGAGGTGGTTACAATTTTGAGCATTTTCAAGACAAGGCATCAGTCCTCCAGTATTATTATTATGCCGGCGCGGAAATTGATGGGTTTCATGAAGAACCCGAATCCGAAGCCCTTCACGTTCAGAATTATCACCGTTTTCTTGTGCCGTTGATTATTGACACCGCAGAACACACATGGCGCGTCCGAAAACCCGTACTTGAGGAGTTATTCATTCTGCCAGCAACAGTCGATAGGTCATGGTTGAGACTCACTCCGACGGGTATCTACGATATAGCGACCCAAGCACTGGCAGGAACGGATTTAAACGGTATGCAAGATTTTTTTACAGCAGTTCAACAGCACCGACAGTCGGTAATTGACTATTACTATGATAAAAACGCATTTGCGTCGCGGCAATGGTTTTCATCTGACAAGGAAGTAGTTGACTGGAGCGCACTGCCTCAGTTTTCTTTTCAGAGAAGTGACATCAGCATAAATGTAAAACGAGCGTTACCAGATCTGTTCCTGCTGCTCACGATTAATATTGTTCTCTTTATCGGAATATTTCTGATTTTTGTTAGGAGAGAGGTGTAAGATAGTTAATAAAATGTGGCATATTACAAAACGTGAGATTTACGATAACCTGAATAGTCTCCGATTTGCGCTGACAACTGTGTTGCTGCTGGCATTGATGCTGACCAATGCAGTCGTCCATCTCCGTGAGCACCCGAAGCGGGTTCAGAAATATAGCGACGCTGTCGCCAGATATGAAAACCGCTTAGCGGCCTATGCGAACGAAAGCTTATATCTACTCGCGCAACAGGGACCTGGCGATCTTCACAAAAAGCCATCGCCGCTCCGCTTCTGTGCAGAGGGTGGTGACTCCTTTTTGTCAGGCACTATAAATGCTGGTGATCCCTTCGTGTACGCTGAAGATATGACAGGCGTGTGGAAACTCTCATATCCATCTATGACCCCAAATCTGGAGAACGTGCGTCCGGACGTTATCAAAGTAGATTGGGGATTTATAATAGGCTATGTTTTAAGTCTTGTTGCTTTCCTTTTTACTTTTGACATAATTGCCAGTGAACGTGAACGCGGCACACTGCGCTTGATGTTGGCAAATTCAATTCCGCGGTACACTGTCCTGATTGGTAAATTCTTAGGGGCATTGATAAGTGTTAGTATCCCGTTCACGCTCTCGATATTGATGAACCTGTTGGTAATTTCCACAGCCAGTAACCTTCATCTCAATGCGGAGGCATGGGAACGTTTAGGCGTTATCTTCTTTATTGCGATCTTGTATATGAGCCTATTTCTGGCGTTGGGTGTATTGGTATCGGCGCGTGTGCGACAGAGCGCAGTGAGTCTCGTGGTCCTCCTATTGGTTTGGGTTACTTTGGTCATTTTCATGCCCAACACACTCGCTTCAATGACTGGCGAATTTTCACCGTCCATGTTGTCCGGTGAATTTTGGAAACGTTATCGTCAATTCCATCAGGAACTTGATGAAAAATATGGGGATCGAGTTTGGTCAGATAAATCGGACACAAAAACATTGACAGCAAGGAGCGAGTACTTCGCCGAACACGCAGCATTGGACGAACGCTTAAACGAAGACCGTCTAAGTTTACAGATTGATCAGTTTCAACACGCCCGATTCATCACCCGTGTTTCACCGGTGACAATTGTCCAACACCTCCTTGAATCGTTTGCCGGAACCGGGTTTGAGCGGCATTTGCAATTTGTGGAAAATACGCAACGTTACGCCCGTCAATTTCGTGAATTCGTTGTTGACACCGATAGAGAAGATCCGAAAAGTCTCCATCTGATAGGTATTCGTGAAGGCATGTCTCTGAAACCTGTCAGTCCAGAGGCAGTTCCGAAGTTCAAAGACACATTGAGTCTCAGCAAGGATTTCAATACCAGAGCAATGGAGTTGTTATTATTGACGCTGTTTGTCATGGTGTTATTGTCGGGCGCGTATCTCGCGTTTGTGCGCGTTGAGGTGTGATAGAAAATGCTTAAAACACTCATTCGCAGGGAACTGCTCGATAATCTAATGACGTTCCGCTTTGCAGCAGTGCTTCTTATTACATTGTTGCTTGTCGTTGCGAACACGGTAGTGCTTGTCCAAGATTATGAACAACGGTTGGAGAGTTACAACGATGCTGTCAAAATGCATCAGAAGGATTTGGACAATTCCAAGACCTATTCTACTGCGTTTCTGTTTATTGACCGGGCACCGAATCCGTTGAGTATCTTTAATGTCGGGTTAGATAAACGTTTGGGCAACCTCGTCGGTATCTATCACGGATTTATGCCGACACTCTGGGATGCGCAAATGCACGGCACGGACAACCCGTTTATAGCGTTCTTCTCTTCAATAGATATCGTCTTTGTTTTTGAAGTCATCTTAAGTTTAATGGGGTTGATATTCGCTTACGATGCGATTGCGGGGGAACGTGAACGCGGTACGTTACGTCTCGTTCTCGCACAACCTATCGGACGCGGGCAGGTTTTACTTGCGAAATATATCAGTGCGATGGCGTGTCTGCTGGTTCCGCTGATATTGAGTCTGCTTTTTGCTTTATTGTTGTTAACGCGTTCGATTCCGTTGTCAACTGCTGATTTTCTGCGTATTGTCGGGATTGTGCTTACATCGTTCGCGTATCTATCCGTGTTCTACCTCATTGGATTGCTGATTTCCGTAGCAACACGTAGAACCGGCACGGCGTTAATGCTGGCGATGTTTATCTGGGGGTTTCTGATACTCGTGTATCCGAACTTGATTCGGGCGACGGTGAACCCAGGGGGCGACATCCAAGCGCGCGTGAAAACTGCCCAGAACCAGATTCAACAAATTTTAGATGAATACGAAAGAGAACGTCAAAAATTCCTTGAAACGGAGGGGATCGCTGGAGAATCATTGGAATTTAACAAGGCGTTGGGGTTGTATCACCAAGCGGATGTGAACCCCGTAACCCTGATGACTTATATTGAAAATATGAGTGTTCTTTCAGAGATCCGTCCGGACTTTGAGAAATACGTCCCTGTTGCTAAGCGGTATTACAATTTCGTTGAACCGTTGGCTGCCCGAACAGTCGAAAAAGCGTGGCGCGTCCGCAAGCAGGCGCTTGACGAAATTTACGTTAAACAAGCCGCAACAGATAGGATATTGTTGAACCTCTCACCGGTGGGTATCTATGATGCTGCGACGCAGGCGTGGGCAGGGACTGATTTATTAGGACTCAGAGATTTTTTCGAGGCAGCGCAACATTACCGAAAAGTCAAAATTGACTATCTCCATGCAAAAGA
>JAGFCB010000258.1 GCA_022394775.1 Candidatus Poribacteria bacterium | reverse complement strand
CCCGTAACAACAAAAGGTCGCTGGATAAACCCGCTCGTATTTTCTATTTTGAAGGCTGCTACTACAAATAATAGCCGATATAAGTCTGTTGAAAAACCGATCTTCATTTTAGGCACCGGACGCAGTGGTACGACAATACTCGGTATTGTTCTCTCTATGCACAGAGAAGTCGGTTACCTCAACGAACCAAAAGCGATATGGCATCTCATCCATCCACATGAAGACATCATTGGGAACTACAGTCAAACCGACGCGAAGTATCGGCTCACTGCCGAAGAGGCAACAGACGAAATGCGTCAACAGGCGCTCCAAATGTTTGGTGCTTATTTGACAGTGACCCGTTCACAACGCCTCGTTGATAAATACCCCGAACTCATTTTCAGAGTGGATTTCGTACGTGCCTTGTTTCCGGATGCCCGTTTTATCTTCCTCGTGCGAAATGGTTGGGATACGTGCCATTCAATTGCGAACTGGTCAAAGCGACTCGGGGGTGATGTCAATAACGAAAAACACGACTGGTGGGGCGTGAATGATCGGAAATGGGGGCTTTTAGTTGAACAACTTGTTAAAACGGATTCAACTTTTGCTGGAATTGTTGATGAAATCAAACAGTTTGAACGGCATCTTGACCGGGCAGCCATAGAGTGGATAATTACCATGCAAGAAGGGCTACGTTTAATGCAGACCGCATCTGATTGTATTCATCTCGTCCGTTTTGAGGATTTGACATTAGCCCCAGACGAGACCATCGATGCGCTATGCGATTTCTGTGAATTACCGACAGACGATACATTTCTTAGGTATGCTCGACAGACCTTGCATCCTGTACCCGCCAGAGAAGCGTTTGATGTTCGTCCGAAAATCGCTCCGATTTTCCATGACATAATGGGAAAATTAAGGTATAATAGTTAGATGCACTTTTTAATGTAAGTGGACTGTTAAAACGAATAACCGTATAAATTCACAATTTATTTGAAATGGAGTTAAGATGAAGTTATTAACACTGTTGATTATGTTAATACTTTGTGCATCCGTATCACTCATCGGATGCGATCAAGGGATGACACAACCGATCGCAGAAGTTATTACGTCTCCAGATATGGAGATTGTTACACCTACACAAAGTTCTTTAGAAAAAGCGCAAGCAGCAGTAGAAAGAGTCAATGAGAGACGGACAGAGGTTCAGCAAAAAGCCGAAGAAACAGGCGATTTTTCTACCATATTAATTGCCTCTGAGAACATCTTTGAAGAAGAACTCGGTTTTAGAAAAGGGCTTTGGGTTGATTTGGTGGATATATATCGCCAGGAGAACCTTGAAAATGCTGAGTTGTTAGAAGGGCTTGAGAATCTCGAAGATGCCTTTGTTGAGAAACTAAAAGCGGATACATTTGGAATGTTTTACTTCGAGTATATCAGAGCCTTTGATGATCTCATCGTTGAGTATCTCCGTCTATCGTATGAATTCCCTGAAAAGAATGAGGAAGAACTCCTTACGCTATTTAGTGCGTC
>JAGFCB010000214.1 GCA_022394775.1 Candidatus Poribacteria bacterium | reverse complement strand
GTATGAAGGCTCAGTCCATTGCGCGTCCCGACCCAAAGCCTATTCCGTCGGTCTTTCAACATTGCTGTCACACTATTGTGACTCAGTCCGTTATCTGTCGTAATCGACTTCCATGATCGATCTGAAAAATTGACTCCATTATCGCGTGTTCCAATCCAGATCTCACCGATCCGTGTTTCAAACAGGGCTTGAACATTGTTGCTTGCCAAGCCATTTGCTCGTGTTAGATGACGCCAGCGTCCTAAGTCGTGGAGTGTTGTAGCCGAGAATTGTGCAGGGAGACGAAATTGACTGATACCAGCCGTAGTCCCAACCCAGATCATCCCCTCCCGATCACTCATTATGGATTGCACATTGTTTCCGACCAGAAGTCTATCCTGCGTCGTTACAACATGCCAAACTGCCCCGTCGTAAATTGCCACACCAGCTGTTGTACCAACCCAAAGATTGCCGAGATTATCCTCCAAAATTGTCTGCACGTCGCCGTTCGGCAAACCGTCGTTTACGCTAAAAATTTCCCAACTTACACCATCGAAACGACTGATAAGATTGCCACTTTGGCGGCGATTGTTCTGTGAAAGCCCAAACCAGAGAACCCCAGTCCTATCCTCATAGATAGTCTGTACTCCCTGATTAAGTTGTCCAATTTCTGCGCCGTCCACAGCGTGCCAAACTGTGCCATCAAATCGGTTGACTCCAAGCGGTGTCCCGATCCAGATTCCACTATTTTGGTCTTGAATCATCGTCACAACACGCACACCGATATCGGTCAGACCCGCTCCTTGGGTATAATGCTGCAACCAATCAATCTGCCCTCGTGAACCATCCCATACCCCTCGATACACTCCTGTATCTGCAGCAACCCAGATGAAGCCCGCAGTGTCTTCAAGAACCTTGAAAATCTCAGTCTCTTGCGGACCCCCATTCGACCTACCGGCTTCGCGCCAGAACCCATCTAAACGATTTAATCCCTTGTCTGTCCCCAACCAGATTTGCCCAAATTGATCCTCGGTGATAGTTCTAATATTGTTGCTGCTGAGATCATTACCACTTCGTGTGAAATTTCGCCACTGGAAGTTTTGCTGGGCAAGTATAATATCAGGCGTTAAAAGGAAAAACGTAAGAAAGAAGGCGAAAAGTGAAAGGTAGAATGGAAAGCGAAAAGCATATTTGGAAGATATGGGGATGTGTAGATGAGAAGATCGGGAGAAATATAGAAATGCGCTCATTGTCTATATGTCCAAACTAAAAACGCTAATTGCGCTGTTACCATTTGTTGTTGGCTCATGTTAAGAGTTAGTGCAAGCAACGAGTTGTGAGATAAAGTGGCTGGTAATGCGTTTAAGATTAATGCGCCATTCACAGATTGCCACATAACCGGCAAGGAACTTCTTATGCACCCCCCGAAATGGACGTAGAAAATTGCGCACCGTTGTCCAAACGCCTTCAATGGTGTTGGTGTGAACTTCTCGAATCCCATCCGCATCCGCATCTCGTGCCCACTGTCGGCTTCCGTGACAAACTGTGGCATGACACCGATTGAGCCCCGAATAACCGCGCCATTCATCAGTATACACAGTGGCAGCCGGTTCGGTGAACTGATGCACATGAGAAAAAAGTGTCTCTTTATTGGTTTGACGCACGACCCGCAGCCTGACTTGACCCGTCTTGCGTCCTATGGTGCCTACAATCGGGGGGCGGTCTTTAGCATAGGTGCCACGTCCCCTGCGTTTATTAGCACGGCGACGAGGCGGGTCTAATGGATTGGGGTGCGGGTCACTTTTTTTCCCCTGCGTTTTGGAACATCTCGTCGGTCTCGGTCTGTTCATCTACAACGGGGGAGTTCGGTTGCATCGCTTGGGCATTTGCCTGAATCGCGTGACGGATACAATGCACCGTCGGACGACTCAGACCCAGTTCACGGGCAAGCTGGGCGCTCGATTCGCCTTGGTAGATACCCCGTAGCAGAAGCACCACTTGAGCAGGGGTAAGTTGTTTCTGTTGAAAGACTGTTGAACTATACAGATTGTAAATGCCATCGCACACCAGACATCGATAGACAGGCAATTGACTCGTAGTTGTCTGTCGGAAGCAGCGTGCCTCCCCCACGCCGGCTTCACAATGCGGACATTTTAATCCTTCAGGGTGGAAGTGATTGAGCAACCAATCAGTCGCTGATTCATTATCCATTAAATCAAGTATTGGGAAATCCATAATTAACAGTTTACCATATATACTAACTATTGCACTCTGTTTTTACATGAGCC
>JAGFCB010000323.1 GCA_022394775.1 Candidatus Poribacteria bacterium | reverse complement strand
GCTGGATGCCGAGGTCTGCACTGCGGGGGACATCGGTGTGCCGATCGTCGCTGGACATCCAGAATCCCCCCAATCCGAAGCGTTCGGCGTGGTCGCGCAAGAATTGGAAACAGTGTTAGAGGAGAGTGGTGATGAGGATGAATTAACGATCCTCTAAATCATAAAAAGGGAATAGTTGCCAGTAACCAGTAAGAAAAAGACTTGATGAAAACGAAGTGCTGTCGTTTCATCCGACTCTCACTGCGAGGCACTCTTAACTGACAACTCGTAACTGGTAACTGATAACTCGTACCCAAGGAGGCTTCTCATGGCAAATACAGGTTGGGGAAATGTCTACAAAAAACTCGGCGCACGACCCGTCATTAATGCGACTGGCAACCAGACTGTGAGAGGTGGCTCCACGCCTTCTCCAGCAGTCCGAGACGCGATGCGCCAAGCAGATGAAAGTTACGTCGAAATGGAAGAATTGCTCGAAAAATCTGGGCAATTCATCGCCGAGCGGCTGGGTGTTGAAGACGCATACATCACCGCAGGATGCTATACCGCACTCGTCTTAGCATCAGCAACCGTCATGACGGGTAACGATCCTGACAAGTGTGCACAACTGCCAGATACCACCGGATTGAAAGACGAAATCGTTTTTCAGAAGATACAACACTACTCCTACGACCGCGCCTTTACGATTCCGGGCAGTAAACTCATTTATGTCGGCGACGAAAACGGCTGCACCGCCGATGCGTTGAACGCTGCTATCAACGAAAACACCGCCGCACTCGCTTATCTCATCCAACCGAACCAAGGTAACGCCGTTCCACTGGAAGCAGCAATTGATATCGCGCACTCGCATGATCTTCCGTTAATTGCCGATGCTGCTTCTCAGATCTATCCGCTTGATTACTTCCGACGCAACGCCCAATCCGCAGACCTCGTCTGTTTCGGTGGCAAGTATTTCAACGCACCGCATTCTACGGGGTTCGTCTGTGGGAGAAAGGAACGCATCGAGATAGTACGGAGACACGGTTTCATCGGTCCTCGTCCCGTCGGACGCGGGATGAAAGTGGATCGACAGGAGATTATCGGGTTGGTGACGGCTATTGATATTTGGCTATCGACAGATCACGACAAGCGATCCAAGGAACAGGATGCGAGATACGCTGCACTCACGCAAGGGCTTGAGAATATCGAGGGTGTATCCTGCGAAGTCCGTTACCAAAAAAATAGCCATACGCTTTCCAATCTGCACGTTACGTGTAGTGGCAGGGACGCAGCAGAAATCGCACGTGGGTTGGACATTGGAACACCCCGTATCAAGGTGAACACGCACGGGAAAGAGACGCTCGTGATTAACGCCTACACGCTCAATGCTGGAGAAGAGGAGATCATCGCAAATGCCTTACGGCATCTCTTGCGGGGATAGTGTATGTATAGTGGATCTTAGAATTAATGAGACACGCCAAAACCGGTGCAGTTAGGAAACCGACGCATTTTCTCTTAAAGTCCCCCTGATAAGGGGGATTTAGGGGGTTTCTTTTCTGACTTAAAGTCCCCCTGATAAGGGGGATTTAGGGGGTTAAAGAGGTGCGTTAACCGCGCCTATCCACGATATCTACCAGAGTATAAAATCCGCCCACGGCTTTATTTTCAACGTTCCTAAGAGAAAGAAAACCGCCGCGCCGCCAGCCGCCCCTTTTGTGGCGGCGACCAATTGAAGTCTACGCATTCGTGCTTTATAGGCATCCGTATAAAAGCTGACGTATTCTGCCGATTTCCCCAAGAGCCGCTCCGCGGGTGGCACCGGCTGGTAGATATAAGCCCCGCCTACAGCGAGGCTTCCAAGCAAACAATTGCCCGCTATTCCTAAAACCCCGCCAGCCGCAAGCCACAACGCTGTGTTCACATCGTCTTCGGCATCATATTCCGCGTCCGTTTTCGCATCAAGCGCGACCGTGTTCCGCTGCTGTGCGAAGCACCGCAATGGCATATTCAAAGCCAACGTAAACATCAGAACAGCCAAAAGTTGGAAAATTATACCTCTTTTCATCACATCTCCTTACGAGAATACCTTCACTCCAAATCATGCTGCTCGACTTGCCATATTTGCGATGATGCTAAGGACAACCAGATTGACTATGAACCAGCCAGCGACGAGTATCGCGAACCCGATTAACGCATAAGTGAGTTGAATGGCTCGGACTTTAATTTTATAGGTATCCATATAAAACGCCTTATATTCCTCCGGTTTCTCTAAGAACTGTGAGGCACGTGGTCCTGGCTGATAGATGTATGCGATGAGAATGCCTATAAAGTTTCCGATAAAACCAGCGATAACCCAAATAAGTTTATTGGTATCGGTTTTAGCGTCCTGTTCAGCATCTATTTCTGCTTGGCGTTGTTCTACATGCATGCTTCTGGTCTCCTTTCAGCGCTCCATTGATTCCAGCGTGTTGTGGCGTTCTGACGTAGGTGTTTAGTGATATTTCCCGAAAAAGTTAACGCTTTTATGGCGATGAAATTTCAATGGCACGGCGTTCTGTTGTGGCTTTACGCGCCGCTTCGATAATTGCGAGGTTATGATACGCCATCTCTGGACGTACAGGTACCGCTGTGCCGGCAGCGATTGCATTAAAGGTCTCCATAAAGTAGCGGGCATGTCCGCTCGCATCCGTGCGTTCTGCTTCATCGAATTCAGGCAGTTCCAACTGTTGCCAGCCATCTGCTCTTGTGAAACGACGGAGCGCGTTTTCTACGTTATGCCGATGGTTGACGCGGAGAGAACCGTTTTCAGCGTGCATCTCACACCACCCCGAATCCGTGCCCGGCACACACCACGCACCAGAGACAGTCGTGATTCCCCCGTTTTCATGTTCACACAGCAGCATGGCGATGTCGTCAACATCAATGTCAAGTTGCATCGTTTGCACCCGTCCCTCAACGTAGCGTACCGGGGATTGCATCAATGTACAGACGGAATAGATTTCGTGGTAACTCGTGTCAATGATACAGCCACCACCTTTCGCTTTACTGGCACGCCACGCGAATGCAGGCGTAGGATGATCCGCCGAAAAATCTGCAGGCTTCAATCCCATGCCAGCGCTGCGTCCGAAATGCGGTTTACCTAATGCCTCAAGTTCTGTCATCGCCACGCGCATCCCGGCAGTAAAGATATAGTTATGCACGACTGTGTAAGGCACACCGTTCTGGTGTACGGCTTCCAGAATTCTGTCTGCTTCCGCTAAGTTTGTCGCCATCGGCTTTTCCGAGATGATCGCCACACCCGCGCTTGCGGCTTCGACGACCTGTTCAGCGTGCAGTGAGTGCGGTGTAGCAATCGTTACGACATCAAGTGCAGCGTGTTCCAGCATCTCGCGGTAATCTGTATATCGGTTTTCCGTCGGCACGTCAAACACTTCGCCAATCTTTTCCAGATTTTCGGGAACGACATCCGCGAGCGCGGTTACTTGAACAGTATCTGTGAGGGCGCGGTAGGCGCGGGCATGCGTAATTTGCACAATCCCACCACAGCCAATCAGTCCTAAACGAATCGGTTTGTTCATCGTGTGTCTCCTTTGTATAGAGTTTAGCACATTTCGAGATTATGTCAAATATTTTCGGGTAAGGGATTGGTCTTTGTCAGAATCAGGATTTGCAGGATTATAGGATTTACGGGATGGATGTTGATGAAGAAATATAACCTTGTAAGAGTGGTATGTTTATATTCTCGTCTGAATCGCGGATTGTCGCGGAGAACGCGGAGGACGCGGATTTTAAGAGTGTTTGGTGATGTAGTATCCTTAGTCCTAGCGGGGCGGTATGTGTATATTCTTGTCTGAATGCACGTCGCATTTGGGGTTTTTGCAAACGCTAAAATCCAATGCGAAGAAAGTGTTTCTTCAAGTACGCCGCAAATCGCGGATTGTCGCGGATGACATGGATTGCGCGGATTTTGTGTTGTGGTAACCCCCTAAAGTCCCCTTATCAGGGGACTTTATAGTAAAATCCAAAAATATGTTACACTCGTAGCATAGGCTGTTAGCCTGTGGCTTCGTGAAACGCACATTCACAAGTTTACATAACCATGTGAGTGTGTAAGTAATTACAGGCTCTACTATAATATATTCTCCCGATGAAGAAACTGCAGTTTGTCCGTAAATGTAAGCCCCAGCGGGGCGGTATGTGTATAGAAAAGCGTTTTAAAACAAATCAAGCCCCGTAGGGGCGACATCTATGTAGAACTTAGATAAAATGTCTTAACCGAACCCAGGTTCTATAAGAAAAAATTTTGGCAGGAACGTTCAGAATTGATCGCTGATTTTCCTTGACTGTTCCGATTAAATATGCTATTGTTTAATAAGTAGCGGTTTGTTTAAACACCCATACCTATTTTGACTAAAGTTTGGACAATTCATCTCACGTTTGAGTTGAGTCTTCAAATATCCGTGTATTTTTCTATGAGTTTCGTTCACTCATAGAATTGTGGAAAACGCGCCCCTCACCCAGTCGGTTTCAACCTCGCGGGGGAGTATCCGTGTGGAAATTCCTTGCTCCAGCGGAGCAACATTGCTTCGCAGTGAGAATAGAAAAAGGTCTTGACACCTTCCGCACTCCAGTGGAGTGCTATGTGTGAAAATTGTCCAAAGGAGAAGGAAATGAAAAAGAGAGCATATATTAGATACCGGAAATCAAGGCGATGGGAAAATAAACGCCGAACAATCTTGAAACGCGCTGGCTATAAATGCCGGAAATGCGGGAGGCGCACGGCGACACAGGTACATCATGAAACCTATAAACGCATCGGCAGAGAACGACTCAGCGACCTAACCGCAGTATGTGGATGCTGCCATAAACGGATTCATGGTAAATAGCCATACTTTAATTGTCTCGAAGGACGGTACTATTATGGAAGAGAATAGAGAGTTAAGTGATTCTGCATCCCTTTTAATAGAACTAGATAGTGGTAACGGTAGCGGATTCTTCGTTAAAAAGAATCTAATCGCTACAAATATTCATGTAATCGCACAGACAACATCAGTTTCCGCGAAATTGGTAGAAACACAAACTGAATTCGTTGTTGAAGGAATCGCAGCGTTTGATACCAAAAATGATCTTGTCATTCTAAAAATCACAGGTGAAGGAGCATCCGTATTTCTCGGCGATAGTGATCTACTTCAGAGTGGAGATATTGTTCAAGCCGTAGGCTATCCTAGTGAAGGATACAAGGTCACGGAGGGGCCAATACATAGTATACGGGATAGCGACAAATGGATTCGGATGGGTTTCAAGACTCTTGTCGGAAACAGTGGTGGTCCTGTGCTAAACAGAAACGGTCAGATCATAGGAGTTGTTGTTGCAGATCACGATTGGTGTAGTTTCGCTATTCCCATAAACACTGTCAAAAAATTGCTCGTCCAGACATCCAGAGTAGAACCTTTAGCACAATGGCAGGAGAGAGAAAAAATACGTGCCTATGTTTATCTAGTTCAGGGCCAGACGAAACACTGTGCAGCTCAAAGGAAACGCTCGACAACTCTCTATGAAGAAGCAATAGTTAACTTCGATAAAGCTATCCAACTAAATCCGGATTATGCTCTTTGTTATTACAATCGAGGGACCGTGAAGTCTCAGTTAGGCAGATTGAATGCTGATGAAAGTGATTTAACAGAAGTGCAGCAATACTACCGAGACGCTATTGATGATTACACAGAGGCAATCAAACTATGTCCAGATTATGCTTCAGCCT